>CAITYE010000537.1 GCA_903896535.1 uncultured Paracraurococcus sp. | reverse complement strand
CTGTGCTGTAGCAAAACCCTGTGACAAGGTAAGCAGATTTCCAATGACAAAGCCCCCATCCGCAGCACCGTGACGCATCGTGCCACCCGCATGACTGCCGCCGATCAGGCAGGATTGCCGCCGGAGCATGGCGGCAACATGGCCGCGCGGCCCGATCCTGGCCAAACGGCAGAATGGCAATCTGCCGCAGCGCTGCTTGCTGGTTTCTTTCCGGGCCAGCGATTGCTGCCAACCCGGCCCGGCGAGCAAAGCCCGGCAGGCCAGCCGGGCTTGCGGCGCCCCGGGGACCCCGCCACCCGGGCCGGTGACATTGTTGCGACCGAAGGGCCCTTCGCCGCCCCGGCCTTCGGCCCCTATCGCGCCCCGCTGGCCCTGGTGGTCGCCAAGGCCGTGGCCGACGGGCCGCTCGATCCCGTGGCCATCGCCGCCGCCCGCGCCGCACCGCTGCCCGAGTGGGGCGTGCTGGCGGCCTGCCGCGCCGCCTGCCCGGGGGTGCCCGACCCCGCCTTGGCCGGGCTGCTGGCCGCGACCCGCTGGGTTGACCCCTTCCAGGCCCGGCCCTGGACCGCTGCCGAGGGTTTAGCCCAGCTCCTCGCCTGGCGGGCGGAGGCGGCGGCGCGGGCGGGGATCGCGGCGACCGTCGGGATGGAGGTGTTCAAGCGCGCCCGCATGCGCCTGGCTTTGGCCGGCGAGGGCCCGCCGCCACGGGATTTTTGGCGCGCCAGCGCCGCCATCGCCCATGCCCGCCGCCAAGGCGGGGCGGTCGCGGTCTGGGCGGCGACGATGCCGGAGGACCTGCCGGCGCAGGCCGCCGCCGCTGGCGTGCCGCTGATCCGGCTGGAAGACGGCTTCCTGCGCTCTGCCGGGCTGGGCGTGAACCTGGTGCCGGCGGCGGGGCTGGTGCGCGATCGCGCCGGCATCCACTTCGATGCCCGCCGCCCGAGCGAGCTGGAATCCCTGCTGGCTAAGGGAGATTTCCCGCCCGCCCTGCTGGCCCGCGCGGCGCGGCTGCGGGCGGCGATCCTGGCCGCCGACCTGACCAAGTATAATCTGCGCGGCACCGCCCCGCCGCTGGCGCTGCCGCCGGGCCGCCGGGTGATTTTGGTGCCGGGGCAGGTGGAGGACGATGCCGCCGTGCTCCGCAGCGGGGCGGCGATGCGGCGCAACCTCGACCTGCTGCGGACGGTGCGGGCGGCCAACCCGGACGCGGTGCTGCTGTACAAGCCGCACCCGGATGTGGTGGCGGGCATGCGGCGCGGCCGCATCCCCCCGGCCGAGGCGGCGCGGCTGGCCGACCATGTGCTGGAGGCAACGCCGATTGCCGCGCTCTACCCCCTGGTGCAGGAGGTGCACACCATCGGCAGCCTGGCGGGGTTCGAGGCGCTGCTGCGCGGGCTGCGCGTGGTGACCTATGGCCGGCCGTTTTATGCCGGCTGGGGGCTGACCGAGGATCGCGACCCGCCGCCCCGGCGCGGCCGGGCGGTGGGGCTGGAGGCACTCGTGGCGGCGGCGCTGATTCTCTATCAGCGCTCGACCGACCCGGTCACCGGCCTGCCTTGTGAGCCGGAAGTGCTGGTGGCGCGCTTGGCTGCCGCCGCGCCGCCCGCTGCGCGGCCGGCCAGCCCGGCCTGGGCGCGGGCGCTGGTGGCGCGGGCGTCCCGGATGGCGACAGGATGGCTGGCGCGGGGGTGAGGGGGGTTAGAGCGCGATGCGTTGAGGCGGAATCGCCGATAACGCTGAATCGCGCGATCCAACACATGCTAGAGCGGGCTGCGTGAACGCATGTGAACGCAGCCTGCTCTAGAGCGCGATGCGTCCGCCTTCGCGCACGCACCCTGCCCTAACCTTGGTATAGCCGTGGGATTCAGCGCCTTCGGCGATGCCCCGGGCCTTCAGCCGCGCCGGCGCAGGCCGAACAGCCCGAGCAGGCCGGCGCCGAACAGCGCCAGCGAGGCAGGCTCCGGCACCATCACGTCGAAGCTCAGGATGACCGTCGGGTCGATGGCGCCGGTGGTCATGTAGCCCGCCAGCTGACCGCTGAAGCCGTTCGCGGTGTTCATGCCACCCGCCAGATAATCCGGGATCCCCAGCACTTCGACGTGCAGCGAGCCGTCCGCATTGAACAGCAGCGAGGTGTAGGAGAAGCTATTGGGCGAGTAGAAATCCACCCCGGACGGGTTGCTGCCGGTCGGGTCGAGCAGGCGGTAGATATTGGTCAGACCGGCGATGCCCGCGAAGTTGCCGCCCAGCTGTTGCACCCCGGCCAGCCCGCCATACATCGGCGTGCCTGCCTGCAACCCTGGCGGCGTGGTCTTGCCGCTGGTGTTGAGCAGGTTTTGGATCTGGGCGAGTGTGGTGCCGGCGCAAGCGGCCGGGACATTGGCGGTGGACGGCGCCTGGGTAGAGGCATCGAAGCTGCCGCTGCAGGCATTGCCCGCACCGATTGGGCCCGTGACGATCTGGAACACGCCCGGTACCTGCACCCAGCTCGACAAATCGTTGATATTGCTGCGATATGCTAGCTGGCTGACCCGGGTTTCGTGGTCGTCGGTCGACAGGAAGACCACGTGGGTGATGTTGTTGTCGGCGATCCACTTCAGCAGCTTATCGCGCTCGGCGCCGTAGCCATCGATCCAGGACTTGCCGCTATCGGCGCCCTGGAGGTCGATCGGCGAGGAGACCGAGATCACCTTCCATTCCGTGCCAGAGGCCTGCGCCGCCAGCAATTGCTGCTGCAACCAGTTGAACTGGGTGGCGCCCAGCATGGTGCGGTCCGGGTTGTTGGTGCGGGAATTATCCGGCGTGGCGAGCCCGGTCGCCAGCCGGACATCGCGATAGGAGCGATCATCGAGCTGGATATAGAGCGCGTTCTTGCCCCATTGCTGGGCGAAATACTGCTGCACCGTGCCATTGCTGCGCGGGTCGGTCGCCGAGGTCACGATGGAGCCAGCGCCGCCCGTGGTCGCGCCGCCGGTGTTGATGGTGATGCCAGAGGTGCTGCCGGCAGTCGGGGCGCCGTCCAGCGTCGCGCGGGTTGGGTGGTAATCCAGGAAGGATTGCTGGATGGTCTGGAAGCCCGGCGTCTGGTTGTTATAGGTAAAGGTCTGGCCCTGCGCGACCGACCCGGCGGTATTATTGGTGTATTGCTGCACCGCGCTGCCATTGTTCACGTCATAGGTGCCTGTCGGCGTGCCGGGGGAGCCCTGGCTGTTGTACTGGTTCGGCGCATTCGGCGAAGCGCCGCCGGCCTGCAGCTGGGCATTGCCCATTTCATGGTTGTCGACGACGGTATAGGTGCCGACGCTGGCAAATAGCGGGCTCAGGCCCTGGGTGCCGGTGCTGGTGGTGGCGGCGCCGGCCGTGGTCACGCCGGTGATGTTTTCGATAAATTTTTGATTGTACTGGCTCTGGACGAGGGTGAGGGTCGGGGCATCGACGGTCTTGGGGGCGGGCAGCGGCGCGCCCGTGCCGGTGCCGGTCTGCGTGTTGACGATGCTGGACCCCTTGCTGCCGGTTTCATACATCGTGTCGCCGAGGAAGACGAAGGCGTTCAACGCCTTCAGCGCGGTGGTGTTCTGCATCAGCGCATAGGGGCGCCAGCTGCCATCGGCATCGCCGCTGAAGGCGGCCTTGAAGGCCACGGCCTGGTTGGCGGCCGGCGTGGTGATGAACTGGCCGGTGGCGCTGGTCGTCGCGCCGCCATCGGTCCAACGGTAGAAATAAGTGGTGTTGGCGGCGAGGCCGGTGGCGTCCGCCTTGGCGTTGTAGCTGATGTCCTGCGCCGCGCCGGCGGTTTGGGCGCCTGGGGCGTTGCCGGCGAGCGAGGCGCTGCCGGTCATCGCATTGACCGAGAAGGTGTTGAAGGTCTGATAGCTGCCAAAAGTCGGATCGGTCGAAATCTGCGCCCGCAGCGTCGGCGCGCTGCCGATGCTGGTCGCGCCGGTATTGTAGCTGGACCAGAGGATGGCATCCGTCGCCGACATGTCGCCGGCGGCGACGGCGGTGAAGCTGGCGGCATTGGCCGGTGCGCTGCCGAGCGAGGCGGCGAGGGCGGTGGCGGCGAGGAGGCAGGTTCGCAAGGGCGGCAGCGGCAGGTGGGGCACGGGCGGTCTCTCCGGCGGTCAGTTGGCGCATTGGCACCCACCATCCATCCGGACGGCGGAACCGCGCGGAGACTATTGGAAGCTGCGACCGGCAATGAAGAAAGGTTTATGAAATGTAATTGCCGCCGGCTGTCATCAAATAGAAAAATACTTACTCGAAATGAATAAGATTTATTTGTTATGTACTTTAGGCGGCCGCGCGGTCCCGACCTGACGCCATCGCTGCCCAGAGCGGGATGCGTTGAGGCAGCATGGCCGGCCGCTTTTGCCTGGCCGATGGCCGATGGCCGCTGGCTGGCCGGCAACCGGACCCGGGCGCTGGCGACAGGGTGGCTGGTGCGGGGGTGAGACAACCCGAAATAGGTAAAAATTCTTGACTTTCGCCCTCTATGGCAGTAGGTCTTGGGAACGGGTGGCCTCGCCCGCTGCTCCTTGAAACTGTGCATCCGTCCTGCTGCAGCCAGCCGCCCAGCCGTGCCAGTGCGCCTCGGGCTCAACCCCTCAAGATCTCAAGAATTCCGCTTATTTCCTTTGTAATTCAGAGACCTATCGGATGGGCAGCCGGAATTGAGGCGGCTTCAAGGCCTCAAGCCCCGCCACAGCCCGCCGCCGGGCCGGCCTCAATTCCTCAAACCTTAAAGAATTCCCGGCTTTGTCCCGTGTTCCCAGGGACTTGGTGGAGTCTCCCCGGCAGTCTCAAGCGGCTTGAAGGCTTCAACCGCCCCGCCGCGCCCGGCGGGGGCGGTGACCGAACCGGGATATCAAACGGTTAGAGCGGGATGCGTTGAGGCGGCATCGCCGAAAGCGCTGAATCCCGCGATCCAACACATGCTAGAGCGGGCTGCGTGAACGTATGTGAACGCAGCATGCTCTAG
>CAITYE010000536.1 GCA_903896535.1 uncultured Paracraurococcus sp. | reverse complement strand
GTGGCCGCCGAGGTTTCCATCGTCCGCGTCTTCATCGCCGGCTGCTTGCCGGGGCTGATCGTGATGTTGCTGTTCAGCGCCTATATCATCGTCTGGGCCCTGCTGAACCCCGATAAGCAGCCGCCGCCCGAACCGCGCCTGACGCTTGGCGAAAAGCTGCGCCAAAGCGCTCAGCTTATTCCGTGCGCCATCCTGATCATCGCCGTCATCGGGACGATGTTCATCGGGTGGGCAACAGCGACTGAAGCTGCCGCCTTCGGCGTCCTCGGGTCCCTGATTCTGGCGGCGGTGACCGGCTCGCTCACCTGGACAAATTTCCTGGATAGCTTGAAGGGTGCGACCCGACTTTCCTGCATGATCATGTTTATCCTGGCAGGCGCTGCGTTCCTGACCAAGGCAATGGCGTTGACCGGCATACCGGCCGCGCTCGCCACCGGAGTTGCCGCGCTCAACCTTGGGCCTTACGGGCTGATCGCCATCCTCACGGTGGTCTATGTTATCCTGGGCACTGCGCTTGATGGTGTCTCAATGATCGTGCTGACCACGTCGATCGTCATTCCGTTGGTGCAGCAGGCCGGCTTCGACTTGGTGTGGTTCGGCATCTTCATCGTACTGCTGGTTGAGATCGCCGAAATCACGCCACCCGTCGGTTTCAACCTCTTCGTCATGCAGACGATGACCGGGAAGGAACAGACCGAGGTCGCCAAGGCATCGCTGCCCTTTTTCCTCATGCTGGTCGTAACAGTGGTGCTGTGCACCCTGTTCCCGAAGACGCTGGTGACCGGCCTGCCAGACTGGTTGCTGTCGCGGTAGACGCAGCCCTCGAACACCGCGCCGTTTCGCGGCGCACCCGAAAAATGAAAAAGCCGCCCGGCCCTAGCTGGACCGAGCGGCTTTCATGATTCGAAAACCGACGAAGTGGTCTCAGCGAATCGTGGTGCCGGGAACCACCGTGCCAGCCGGGACCGTATAAGTGGTGGTCGGACCGTTCACGACCATGCCGCCGCCCATATAGGCGCCGTTGCTGCCGGTGCTTGCGGCGCTATGCGTGGTGCTGTGGTGAGAGGTCTTCTTGCCGGTCGTCTTTTTGGCCTTGCCAGTCGACTTGGTCGTCCGGGCAACCGCAACGGGCTCCGGCGCGGTAACAACAGGAGCAGCAACGACCGGGGCGGTAACCACCGGCGTCACCGCCGAAGCAACCGTCGAGGTCATCGCGCTGCCTGCCGCGGTCGCGCCGCCGGCAACCGTGTTGACCGCACTCGTCGTGGTGTCGCAGGCGGCGAGCGAGAGTAATAGCAAGCCAAGGGTCGAAACTTTCTTCATCATAAGCCTCCTCCAGACGGTGCTGTGGGAAAACCGTCGCTACCCGTTAACATGACCGCGAGAGACGGCCAAGCCGGGGGCGAAGCGGGATCCACGCCGGAAGGCCACGCCAGAGCGTCCCCCCAAACGCGCAGGATTCACTGTAAAGACCTAGGACGATGAGGACTCTGGCGCTTCACGCCCCCTTTGGCCGGGCTGGAAAGTCACCATAAGCTTGGTTTATGAGAAAATTTTCCGTCGGCGTCTGCTGAATAATTGGAGGGATTGTCGTGGCGGCGCCACAGGTCGAAGCCTCTGTCTGGTCATACCGGCCCTTCCTGTTTTTCTGGATCTCGCGGGTACTCTCGACGCTGTGCTTCCAGATGCTTGCCGTGGCGGTGGGTTGGCGCCTCTATGCCATGACTGGCAGTCCGCTCGATCTCGGGATGATCGGCTTGGTCCAGTTCACGGCTGTCCTCCTTTTAACGCTACCGGCTGGACAACTGGCCGATCGAGGGGATCGGCGGCTCATTGTCGCGCTCTGCCAAGCCTGCGCCGCGGCCGGCGCAGCCCTGTTAATGTGGGGTAGCCTCGCCGGCTGGCTGGACCGCACGGCGATCTTTGTCCTGATCGGCATGATCGGCTGCGCCCGGGCGATCGAGGCCCCGAACATGGCCTCCCTGCTGCCCGGGTTGGTGCCGCGGTCGCTTTTTCCGCGGGCCGCCGCCTGGTCGGCCTCGGCCACCCAGACCGCGCAGATCCTCGGCCCGGCGCTGGGCGGTGTGCTTTACGTCTTTGGCGCGGAGTATGCCTTTGGCCTGGCGGCCCTGCTCCTCGCCCTCGGGGCGATGGCGGCCGCGCTCATTCGCACGTCGCCAGTTACCCGCGGCCTGGACCGACCGGGACTCGCCGGGCTGCTCTCCGGCTTCGCTTTCGTCGCCCGGCAGCGCACGATTTTGGGTGCGATCTCCCTCGATCTTTTCGCTGTGCTGGTGGGCGGGGCAGTGGCCCTGATGCCGATCTTCGCCAAGGACATCCTGAATGCCGGGCCGGCCGGGCTGGGCCTGCTGCGCGCCGCGCCGGCGATCGGCGCACTCGTCACCTCCCTCTGGCTCGCGCAGCGGCCGCTGCGCCCGCCGGTCGGGCGCCGCATGTTCGCCGCCCTGATCGTCTTTGGCGTGGCCACCCTGCTCTTCGCCTGGTCCGGCAGCATTGCGCTGTCCTGCCTTGCCCTCGCCGTGGTCGGCGCAGCAGATGTCGTGAGCGTGGTGATTCGCTCTTCGCTCGTGCAGTTGCGCACACCGGATGACATGCGGGGCCGGGTCTCGGCGGTGAACTCACTGTGCGTCGGCACGTCTAATCAGCTCGGCGATTTCCGGGCGGGCGCGGTGGCGGCGCTGTTCGGCGTGGTACCCGCGGCGATCCTCGGGGGGCTAGGCAGCATTGCCGTAGCGCTGCTCTGGATGCGCCTATTTCCTGAACTGCGTCGGCTGCAAAAGCTGGAAACCTGATTGCTGCGGGGGCTCGCCGCCCGCACCGCCCCACCGACGCAAGTGCCAGGCCCACCCGTCACCGCTTCGCCGGACCGAGCGTGCCAACTGCCCGCAAGTCGCGGCCTGCCTGGCCTTGCGCAAGGGCGATCCGTGGTTCTGGCTGGCCCTTCCGGCCTGTAGCCCCTGGCTTGATCGTCGCATCGACCGCGACAAGAAAGGTGGTCTCGACCACTGGTTCCCGGCCGATGACGCCGCGCCCATCACCGGGTCGGCTCGGCGCCGCATCAGGACCTCATTCGGCGGGTGCGAGCCGGGCGGTCTCAGGCGCGCTCGCCCACAGGGCCGGCTCCAACTCCTCCCGCCGGTTCGGGAAGCCAAAGGCGCAGAGCAGGATCACCACGGCGAAAGCGGCCAGCAGCAACATCGTCGCGGCGACGCTGCCGGTCCGTTCATGCAGGAAAGCCACCAGCGGAGAGGCGGCGGCGGCGCCAAGGAAGCCGACGGTAAAGCGAATCGAATAAAGTTGCACCCGCAGCGGCGGCGCGATGTAGCGGGCGGTCAGCGTCTCGCTGACGGTCACCTGGCCGAAGACGGCGGCGGCCACCAGGGCCGCCAACGGCAGCACCAGGAGCCCTTGGGCGAAGGCAAGCAGCGCAAGGCAGGGTGCTAGGATGATCGCCAAAGGCATGAAGACGGACTTCAGCGTGTGCCGGTCGATCAGCCGCCCCACGGTGAACTGTGTCAGGCCACCGCAAAGCGTGACCAGGAAGGCGAGCAGGCCGACCACCGGCAGCAGCGAGGGCGAATTCGCCAGCCGCTCCTGCATCAGCTTCGGCAGGACCAGCGTATAGGCGTTGAAGACCAGGCCGGAGGTGGCGGCGGTGGCCATCAGCACGATGACCGCACGGCGCACGACCTCGGGCGGGATCGTCGGGAAGGCCGCCCGTGGCCCGGCCGCCTTCAACGCGTCGAACATCGGCTCCCGCAGCCACAGCAGGCCGACCAGCAGGCTGAACAGGCCCGGCAGCAGGAAGGCCCACTGCCAGCCCAGCCGGGCGGTGATCAACGCAGTGGCGACCGGGGCCAGCGCCACGCCAAAATTGCCGAAGACCCCGTTCACGCCAACGGTCCGGCCGACGCGCTCGCCGGCGGCCTCAACCAGCATGGCTGTGCCGACCGGATGGTAGATCGCGGCGAAGGCCCCCATCAGGGCCAGCGCCAGCCCCAGCAGCAGGGGCGAGTTCGCCAGCCCGGCCAGGACCATCCCGGTCCCGCCGCCCAGGAAGAATGCCGCAACCAGCGGCTTGCGACCGATCCGTTGGGACAACCACCCCATCGGCAGCGCACCGAGCCCATAGAGCACGAACATCCCCGTGCCGAGCGCGAGGATCGGGCCATAATCGTGGCCGAAGGCCGCCGGCGCATTGGTCACCATCCCAAGCACGGCGGTGGCCAGGATCAGCAGACAATAATGGGTAATGACATGCGCCGTATTGATGAAGGCGATCTGGCGCGCGGCTGGCGTCGTGAACATGCCCATCCCCAAGCCCTGACGTTCCCCTTGTCACGCTAGACCAGTTCGCCCGGCTTGTCGCTAATCCGCCGCGCCCGGCGGCGCGGCCCGCAAGGGAACCAGGCACAGGACGGCCAGGCAGCCGAGCACGCCGGCCAGGGCGAAAACCGTCAGCGCTGGCAACGCGGCCACCACCGGCGCGGTCGCCGCCGGCGCCGCCGCCTGGGCGATCAGGATCGGCAGGGCGAGCTTGCCCATCAGCACCGGATACCCGCGCGGCCCAAAAAGCGCGAGCGGCAGCGTGCCGCGACTGACGGTCAGAATGCCGTTGCTCGCGCCGTAGAGGAGCACGAAGGGCAAGGCCGCGGCCGGCCCCGCGAGCAGCAGCAGGGCGCCAAGCGGCAGCAGGGCGCCGCCGAAGCGGGCGGCATTCAGCGGGTGCGCCGCCCGCCCGAGCGTCGCTTCCAGCAGGCGCCCACCGACCTGCGCCGGCCCCTGCATCATGGCAATGCCGACCGCGGCGGCGACGCCCAGGCCAAGCCCGCCGAGCAGGCCGATCAAATGCACCGACAGCGTCGCGCTGATGACCGCGCGCAGGGTGAAGAACAGCCCCATCAGCACCAGGCTGCGACGCACCCAGCCTGCCGGCAGCACGCTCGCGTCCCCGGTCGTCGTCGTCGCCAGCATCGCCGCGCCGGCACGCGGCACCTGCAGATAGAGCGGGATCAGCGTGACCAGCAGCAGGCCGGCATAGAGGAAGCAGGTGGCCCGCCAGCCCAGCCAAGGCACCAGCCAGGCACTCAACGGCCAGCCCAGCGTCGAGGCAAAGCCGGCGAGTAGCGTCACCAGGGTGATCGGGCGCCGCGCGCCGCGGCCGAACAGCACGCCGAGCGTCGCAAACGCCGCCTCGTAAAGGCCCATCGCCATGCCGATGCCGAGCACCATCCAACCGACGAACCAGCCCCAGAGTCCCGGCAGCGCACCGAGCAGCGCCAGCCCGGCCGCCAACACGAAGGCGGACGCCAGCAACACCGGCCGGCCGCCGCGCCGCTCGATCTCTCGCCCGACCCGGGGCGCGGCGAGGCCCGAGAGCAGCAGGGCCATTGAAAAGGCGCCATAAACCATCGCCGGGGACGCACCGAGATCGGCGATGACTGCCGGGGCGACGATGGCCGGCAGGTAATAGGTCACCGACCAGGCCAGGGTCTGGGCCACCCCAAGGATCAGGGCCGGGCGACGATAGGCCTCGGGGCCTGGGGCGGGCTCGGCTTCCGGCATCGGCGCAGTCTCGCCCGATGCAGCGGGCGCGCCTAGAGCGGAATGCATTGCGGCGGGACCGCCGAAGGCGCTGCATCCCGCGACCCGACAAATGCCAGAGCAGGGTGCGAGAGCGAATGCGAACGCAGCATGCTCTAGCGGGCGGCGCCGGCTTACTCAGCGGCCTGCGGCAGGGCGATCGGCGCTTCGCTGGCGATGAACAGGTATTCCGTATTGGTCAGCCGCCCCACCGTGCCGACCTTCTCGCCGCGGGGGTTATGAATGCCGATCTTCGCGCCGACATAGCGTTCGTGCGGAATGGCGATCACCCGCAGATGGAAGCGCGGCCGCAGCAGCGCCTCCAACGCAGCGCGGTCGAGGAAGCCCTCATCGCTGAATGAGACGACCATCGCCCGGCAGCGCAGCGCGGCGATGGTGCGCGCCAGAGCGGGGCCGATGCCGGGGCGGGAGTTGAAGGCCGAGCGCCGCTCGCGGCATTCGGCGCGCTTCATGGCGATGCCGTAGACCGCCGGCTGGTCCCAGCGCACCAGCGTCTCCCAGACATGATAATTGCCGAGATAGCTGTGCTGGTTATAGGGCGGGTCGAGATAGGCGACATCGCAGGCGACCTCGGCGGCGGCGACCTCGGCCTCGGCCCGCAGCGCCCGGCAGGGCCCGGCGGCGGGGCGCGCCAGCAAAGCGGGCAGGCGCAGCGTCAGCGGGTTGCTCGCCCGCCGGGCCCAGCGCTTCATGTACGCCATTTGCAGCCCGGCGGTGGAATCGACGCGGTCGGCGGCTTCCAGCAGCGCCGTCAACAGCACCGCCTC
>CAITYE010000535.1 GCA_903896535.1 uncultured Paracraurococcus sp. | reverse complement strand
CCTCTTTGGCCACCACCCGCGCGATGCAGTTGCTGAACGAATTTCCCCATCCGACCCTCGCCCTGGTGCAGGGGGCCTGCTTTGGCGGCGGCGCCGGGCTCGCCTGCTGCGCCGACATTGTCTTGGCAAGCGAGGCTGCGGTCTTCGGCATCACGGAAGTCCGCGTCGGCGTCGCACCGACACCGATCTCGCCGCAACTCGCCCAGGCAATCGGGCTGCGGCATGCGCGCCGCTATGCACTGACCGGGGAACGGTTCGACGCGGCCGAGGCCTTGCGCATCGGCCTGGTCCACGAGGTGGTGCCGGCAGCGGCGCTGGAGGCACGGGCCGAGGCGATGCTCGATGAGGTGCTGGCCGCGGGTCCGGAGGCGCAGACGATGACCAAGGCGAGCCTGCTGGGCGCCAATGGCGCGCTGCTTGATGCCCGCCAGATGGCGATGCTGGCGCATGAGGGCTGGACCCAGCGAGCGAGCGCCGAGGGGCGGGAGGGCATTGCGGCCTTCCTCGGCCGGCGTCGGCCCGCCTGGGCGCCGGGCAGTCGCCCCGCTCGGGTCCGATCCAGGCGAGGACGTTCGGGGCGCGACGGCATGGATGATTAAACAGGTCATCGGCTGTCATGGAAGCTTCATAAATCTGAAACGTATCCGTCGCATCCCCGGGGTAAGGCGGCGCTTCCGAAATAACTGGGGCCTTCGGGCCTCCGGGAGAGGCCACATTGACCCGTCGTATGCTTCTGCTCGGCTCTGCCGTTGCAATCGCCACCCCGATGTTTTCCCGGTCCGTCCTTGCCCAAGGGGCGAGCATCAACGGCGCGGGGGCGACCTTTCCGAACCCGGTCTACCAAAAATGGGCTGAAGCAGCGAAGGCCCCGACGAGTATCGTGGTGAACTATCAGTCCCTCGGCTCGGGCGCCGGGATCAATCAGATCCGCAACCGCACGGTTGATTTTGGCGCCACCGACGCGCCGCTCACCGAACAGCAGTTGACTGAGGCGCAGCTGCTGCAATTCCCCACGGTGATGGGCAGCCTGGTCGCCATCGTGAACATCCCGGGCATCGAGAACGACCAGCTGAAGCTGACCGGGCCGCTGCTCGCTGACATCTTTCTGGGCAAGATCACCAAGTGGGACGATCCCCAGATCACTGCCCTGAACCCTGGTTTGAAGCTGCCGAACCTGGCAATAGCCCCGGCTTATCGGGCGGACGGGTCCGGTACCACCTTCGTTTGGGTCTCCTACCTCGCCGCCGTTTCGCCGGAGTGGAAGGATAAGGTCGGCGTCGGGACCTCGGTGAAGTTCCCGGCCGGCACTGGTGCTCGCGGCAATGAAGGCGTCGCAGGCACGGTGCGCAATATCCGCGGCGCGATCGGCTATGTCGAGAATGCGTATGCGCTGGCCAATAAGCTGGTCACCACGCAGCTACGCAACAAGGCCGGGCAGTTCGTCAAGGCGACCCCTGGCGCCTTCATGGCGGCGGCGGGCAATGCCGATTGGAATGTGCCGGGCTTCGCGGCCAACATCATCGACCAGGACGGCGCGGAGAGCTGGCCGATCGTCTCGCCAACCTTCATCCTACTGCCGAAGAACCCGACCGATCCCGAGCGCAGCCGCAACGTGATGCGCTTCTTCGACTGGGCCTTCACGAACGGCTCCAAGCTGGCCGAGGAGCTGGAATACATCCCGCTGCCGGCGACCGTGCAGGCCGCCGTCCGCACCGCCTGGGGCCGCGACGTGGTCGCCGGCGGCCAGCCGATCTGGCGTTGATCCTGGCCGGAGGGGGCAGCCGCCCCCTCCCCCGTCCAATCGGAGCAGGCGCGTGTCGCAAGCCACTACTTCGCCTTTCGCCGTCCCAACCGCGCCTCGGCGCCGCGCCTCCGGCCTTGGCGATAAGATGTTTGGCTGGGCCTGCGTCAGTGCCGGCGGCCTTGTTCTGTTGCTGCTCGGTGGGATTATCCTGGAGTTGTTCCTGGGCGGGCTACCGGCCTTCAAGGCCTTCGGGCTGAAGTTTTTCTGGGATACCGAATGGGACCCCGTAAAGGAGGTCTTCGGCGCCGGCGTTTCGGTCTACGGCACGATCGTCACCGCGCTGCTAGCCATCATTTTGGCGGTGCCAATGGCGTTCGGTGTGGCGTTCTTTCTGACGGAGCTCTGCCCGCCGGGGCTGCGCCGACCGATCGGAACAGCTGTGGAGCTGTTGGCGGCAGTGCCGTCCATCATTTACGGCATGTGGGGTTTCTTCGTCATTGCGCCACTGATGGCGCAGCACGTGCAGCCCTTCCTAATCGATACGCTGGGCGAGTTGCCGCTGATCGGCGCGCTGTTCCAGGGGCCGCCTTTCGGGACCGGTCTGTTTACGGCGGCGCTGATCCTGGCGATCATGATCCTGCCCTTCATCGCCGCGACCATGCGGGACGTCTTCGAGCAGGTCCCGGCCGTCTTCAAGGAAAGCGCCTACGGCCTCGGCAGTACCCGCTGGGAGGTCATGCGCGGCGTGGTGCTTCCCTACACGAGATTGTCGGTGGTGGGCGGCATTATGCTTGGACTAGGCCGGGCGCTGGGTGAGACGATGGCGGTG
>CAITYE010000534.1 GCA_903896535.1 uncultured Paracraurococcus sp. | reverse complement strand
GCCAGCGTTCGGCCAGCACCAGCAACCGCAACTTCGAAGGCCGCCAGGGCCCGGGCGGGCGCACCCACCTGCTGAGCCCGGGGATGGCGGCGGCGGCGGCGATCGCCGGGCATCTGGCCGATGTGCGCGACTACCAGCCGAAGGAGACGCTGTGATGCAGGCCTTCACGACGCTGACCGGCATCGCCGCGCCGATGCCCCGCGCCAATGTCGATACCGACCAGATCATCCCCGCGCGGTTCCTGAAATCCATCGCGCGCACCGGCTTCGGCAAGAACCTCTTCGCCAATTTCCGCTACCGGCCGGACGGCACGGAGAACCCGGATTTCGTGCTGAACCAGGAGCCCTATCGCAAGGCCGAGGTGCTGATCGCCTATGAGAATTTCGGCTGCGGCTCCTCACGCGAACACGCGCCCTGGGCGCTGACCGATTTCGGCATCCGCTGCGTCATTGCCCCTGATTTCGCCGACATCTTCCACAATAACAGCTTCAAGAATGGCCTGCTGCCGGTGAAGCTGCCGCGCGCGGTCTGCGAACAGCTGATCGAAGACGCGAAGCTGGGCGGCAATGCGCGGGTCACCGTCGATCTGGCGCGCCAGGTGGTAATCCGTCCCTCGGGCGAGGAAATCCCCTTCGAGGTTGATCCGCTGCGCAAGCACCTGCTGCTGAACGGCCTCGATGATATCGGCCAAACCCTTGAGCATGTCTCGGCGATCGACGGCTACGAGGCGAAGCAGAAATCGGCGCAACCCTGGCTCGGTGGGAACAGCCTCTGATGGCCGCCAACAAGAAATTGCTGGTGCTGGCCGGCGACGGCATCGGCCCCGAGGTGATGCGCGAAACCGGCCGGGTGCTGGAATGGCTGGGCCGCCGCCGCGCCATCCGCTTCGACATCGAGGAAGGGCTGGTCGGCGGCTGCGCCATCGACGCCGAGGGCACGCCCTGTTCCGACGCCACGCTGGCGCGCGCCAGGACGGCCGATGCGGTGCTGTTCGGCAGCGTCGGCGGGCCGAAATGGGACAGCTTGCCCTTCGAACAGCGTCCGGAGCTTGGCATCCTGCGGCTGCGCAAGGAGCTGGGTCTCTTCGCCAATCTGCGCCCGGCGGTGGTCTTCGACGCGTTGGCCGAGGCTTCCGCGCTGAAGACTGATATCGTCCGCGGCGTCGATATCATGGTGGTGCGGGAGACCACGAGCGGGGTCTATTTCGGCGAGCCACGTGGCATCACCAAGGATGCCGCCGGCAAGCGCCACGGCCTGGACAGCCAGGTCTATTCCGAGGATGAGATCGCCCGCGTGGCGCGCGTCGCCTTCGACCTGGCACGCAAGCGGCGCAACAAGGTGACCAGCGTCGAGAAGGCGAATGTCATGCAGACCGGCCGCCTGTGGCGCGCCGTGGTGGGCGAGGTCCATAAGGCTGAGTTCGCCGATGTTGAGCTGGAGAACATGTACGCCGATAACTGCGCCATGCAGCTGTGCAGCCGGCCGAAACAGTTTGACGTGATCCTGGGCGATAACCTGTTCGGCGACATCCTGTCCGACCTGGCGGCGGCGCTGACCGGCTCGCTCGGCATGCTGCCCTCGGCAACACTGGGGGCGATCGACCCCCTCACCGGCAAGCGGCATGCGCTGTACGAGCCGATCCACGGCTCGGCGCCCGATATTGCCGGCAAGGGAGTGGCCAATCCCTCCGCTCAGATCCTGTCCTTCGCCATGCTGCTGCGCTGGTCCTTCGGGCTGGAGGAGGAGGCGAAGCTGATCGAGCGCGCGGTGGAGAACGTGCTGACCGGCGGGCTGCGGACCGCCGATATCATGCAGGCCGGCCGCGCCCGCGTCGGCACCTCGGTGATGGGCGAGGCGATCGTGCGCGAGCTCGACAAGCTCGGCGGCTGATACCAAGCGAGCGAGGCGCGGATACCAGCGGTCAATTCCTTTCACCGCTGGATTTGGATTTTTCTGCTCCTCAATCGCCAGGCCGACACCTGCGGTTTCCTGGGCTGCGTGGCACTGGCCGGAGCGCTCGGCACTAGAGCATGCTGCGTTCACATGCGTTCACGCAGCCCGCTCTAGCCTTTGTTGGATCGCGCGATTCAGCGTTTTTGGCGATTCCGCCTCAACGCATCGCGCTCTAGGCTTAGCCCCATACCGCTGGTGCCTCTTCCTCAACGCATACAGTTGCCACGACGACGCGGCCGATGGCGGGGTCGTGCTCATCGCCACGGTGCGCCGCCGCGCCATTTAGCTGGGCCGCGGAGAGGCGACTGCACCGCCCCGCCGTGTCACTCTGCCGACCCGCCCGATCGGCGCAGGAAAGGGATGGGCGTGCGGTTTCAGGACAAGGTGGCGATCGTTACAGGTGCGGCCTCCGGTATCGGCCGCGCCGTGGCGCTTGGCTTTGCGCGTGAAGGCGCCCGCCTGGCCCTGGTGGACCGGGATGTCGAAGGTTTGCGGGAGACCGCGATGGAGGCAGGAACGGCTCTGACTTTCGTCTCTGACGTCGGGGCACCTGGCACCGCCGAGGCTGATGCCGCCGCGGTGCTGACCACCTACGGGCAGATCGACATCCTCTATGCTGCGGCCGGTTTTTCGACCGGCGGCACGGTCTTGACCACGACGCCCGAGGATTGGGACGCGGTGATGCGGGTGCATGTGGGCGGCACCTGGCTCTGGGCTCGCGCAGTGATCCCGGCGATGCGGCGTCAGGGCGGCGGGGCCATCGTCACCACCGCCTCCCAACTCGCGATCGCCGGCGGTGCCGGTAACAGCGCCTATATCGCCGCCAAGGGTGCGATCCTCAGTTTGACACGGTGCATGGCGATGGATTTCGTGGCAGATGGCATTCGGGTGAACGCCGTGGTGCCTGGCGCGATCGAAACACCGCTGCTCCGCCGCAGCTTCGCCCGCCGCAGCGACCCGGGCGCGGCGGAAGCCTCCTCCGTCGCTCGCCACGCAATCCGCCGTCTGGGCCGTGCCGAGGAAGTCGCCGAAGCGGTGCTTTATTTGGCAAGCGATGCGGCAAGCTTCACCACCGGCATTGCCTTGCCAGTCGATGGCGGTTGGCTGGCGGCCTGATTGCCGGCAATCGCGCCCTTTGTCATGCTGCCGGCGCGCCGCTTGCTTGCCGGCGCAATCTACCCATTCGGAGAACCGCGATGCCGCTCAGCCGCCGTGCCATCCTCGCCGGAACTGCCGCTATGCCGCTGGCCACCGGCCCGGCGATGGCACAAAGCCGCGCCGAGACCCTCCGTCAGGTCACCGGGAACAGCGTCAATACGCTGGACCCCACGATGCCTGGCAGCACCCGGGAAGCCTTCGGAATCAGCGTGAATGTCTATGACCGGCTGGTTGGCTTCGGCCGCAAGCAAGGCAGCAATGGCGGCTGGGTCTTCGACCCCGATACCATCCATGGCGAGCTCGCCGAGAAGGTGGAAACCAGCCCGGACGGCCGGACGTTCACCTTCCACCTCAAGCGGGATGCGAAATTCCACGACGGCACGCCCGTAACGGCCGAGGACGTCAAATGGTCACTTGACCGTCACGTCAGCGCCAAGTCGCTGGCCGCGGTGCAGATCCAGACCGGCGGCTGGACGAAGCCGGAGCAGTTCCAGATCCTCGACCCCCACACCGTCCGGGCAACGGTGGAGAAACCGGATCGCCTCGCGCTACCCAATCTTTGCACGCTCTATTGCATCATCATCAACAGCAAGCTCGCCAAGCAGCACGCGACCGCCGAGGACCCCTGGGCGCAGGAGTGGCTGAAGACCAATACCGCCGGCTCCGGCGCCTATTCGGTGGAAACCTTCAAGCCCGGCGAGCAGGTGATCCTGCGCCGCAACGATGCCTGGAAGGGCGGCCCCCTACCCTTTTTCCGCCGTGTTATCTGCCAGACCATCCCCGAAGCCGCGACACGCGCCAGCCTGATCGAGCGCGGCGATGCTGATCTCAGCATCGACCTGATGGCGAGCGACATCCCGACTCTCGCGCAGCGTGGCCGGGTGAAGCTGGTCTCCACGCCGCAGTTCAATGCCTTCACGATGATCGCCTTCAATACCCAGATGGCACCCTTCAACAACGTCAAGCTGCGCCAGGCAGTGGCGGCGGCCCTGCCGTATCAGGACATCTTCAAGGCAGCGCTGTTCGAACGCGGCGCACCGCTTTTCGGTGCCGGCTGGCAAGGCAGCCCGCCCAACGGCAAATTCCCACAGCCCCTGCCGCTGACACAGAATCTCGACCGGGCGCGGGCGCTGCTGGCCGAGGCCGGCTATCCAAACGGCCTCGATACCACCTTCAGCTTCAACGTCGGCTCGGCCGCGACCTCCGAGCCTTTGGCGGCACTGCTCAAGGAAGCGCTCGGGCGGATCGGCGTGCGGGTTGAGATTCAGAAGCTGCCGGATGCGCAGATCAGCACCCTGGTCACGGAGAAGAAGCTGCCCTTCCTGACGGAGACCTCGATCGCCTGGCTGCCATCCACCGACTACTTCTTCCGCAACTTCTTCACCGGCAACCAACGCTGGAACTACAGCAGTTGGAACAATGCGGAGGTCAATGCCGTGGCAGAGAAGGCGCGGTATGAACAGGATCCGGCAGAATATGATCGCCTCTCCCGTCGGCTGATCGCGATCCTGGCGGAAGACGTCCCGATCATCATGCTGTGGCAGCCGAACCAGGATGCGGTGATGCCGCCGAATGTCGAAGGCTACACCTACCAGTACCATCGCCAGGTGGATTACCGCGACCTGAAGCGTAGCTGAGCGATGCCGGCGCTGTTGCGCCGCGCCGGCTGGCGGCTGTTCGGCTCGCTGCCGGCGCTATTCGGCGTGGTCGTGTTCACCTTCCTGCTGATGCGGGTCTTGCCTGGCGACCCGGCGATCTTCTTCGCGTCGGGGCCCAATGCGGGGGAGGCCGAAATTCAGGCGATCCGTGAGCAGATGGGCCTCGACCGACCGATACCAGAGCAACTGGTCCGCTACCTGGGCGACATCGGCCGAGGCAGGCTCGGCCGTTCGATGGGCACGGGCCAACCGGTGGTCACCGATCTGGTGAACCGCCTGCCAGCCTCGCTGGAGTTAACCCTGACGGCTTTGCTACTAGCACTCTCCTGCGCTCTGCCGCTGGGAATCGTCGCCGCTCTCGCACCCAACTCCGCGGTCGATCATGGGGTTCGCCTGCTGTGCACCCTTGGCGTCTGCGTCCCCACCTTCGTCTCCGGCCTGCTCCTGATCTACGCTTTCTACTACCTGCTGGGCCTCGCGCCTGATCCGACCGGGCGGATCGATATCTTCGCCAGCCAACCACCGCGGGTGACTGGCTTCCTGCTGATCGACAGCGCCTTGGCGGGAGATTGGGAGGCCTGGCGCGCTGCGGCCACGCAGCTTGTGCTCCCGGCCACGACCATGGCGCTCTTCGTGCTTGCACCGCTAGCGCGCATGACGCGGGCCGCCATGCTGGCCGTGCTCACCAGCGATTTCATCCGCACCGGCGACGCGTTGGGCCTCTCTCGGCGGCGGGTCGTGCTGGTCTATGCGTTGCGCAATGCGCTGCTGCCGGTGATCACCATCATGGGCATTGTCTTTTCGACCATGCTCGGGGCGAATGTTCTTGTCGAGAAGGTTTTCTCCTGGCCTGGCGTCGCTTCCTATGCGCTCGATGCCCTGCTGGCCTCGGATTACGCCCCGGTGCAGGGCTTCGTGCTGCTGATGGCAGCGATCTTTGTGCTGGTTAACCTGGTCGTTGATCTGCTCTACGGCCTCGCCGACCCCAGGGTCAGCATGGAATGAACGCGACGCTCCGCCACGCGGCCTGGGTGCTGCGCGGCAATCCGGTCACCCTGCTCGCCGGCCTCGGCACCTTTGTGCTGCTGCTGCTCGCCCTGATCGGCCCTGCGCTTTTGGCCTACGACCCGGTCGCCTCCAATGTCCCCATGGCGCTGCAGCCTCCATCCGCCGCCCATTGGTTCGGCACCGATCAACTCGGTCGCGACGTATTCAGCCGGGTCATCGCCGCAACACGGCTCGATCTGGCGATCGCCGCCTCCGCGGTCGCACTCTCCTTCGCCTTCGGGGCAATGATCGGCGCCTTCTGCGGGTATATCGGCGGCCGGCTGGATCGCTGGGTCGGCCGCTTCGTCGATGTCCTGATGGCTTTTCCGCTCTTTGTCTTGGCGATGGCCCTGGTCGCCGCCCTCGGCAACCGGGTGGAGAACATCATCTACGCGACCGCGATCATCAACCTGCCGTTTTATATCCGCTTCGCCCGCGCAGAGGTGAATGTCAGACGCAACCTGGGATGGGTGGAGGCGGCACGCTGTTCGGGCCATGGGCCGGTCGGGGTGGTGATGCGCTTCCTGCTGCCAAACATCCTGCCGGCGATGGCGGTACAGGTCTCGCTCAATCTCGGTTGGGCCATCCTGAATGCCGCTGGCCTCTCCTTCCTCGGGCTCGGCGTCCGCCCACCCACACCCGAATGGGGCATCATGGTGGCCGAAGGCGCGCGCTTCATTACCAGCGGCAAATGGTGGCTGGTGGTCTGTCCCGGCGCCGCCCTGATGTTCGCCGTCCTCTGCTTCAACCTTTTGGGCGATGGGCTGCGCGACATCCTGGACCCAAGGCTCAGGACATGAGCGGCCTGCTTTCGGTTGCGGACCTGCATGTCAGCTTCACAACACGGCACGGCACGGTACCCGCGCTGCGTGGCGTCTCGCTAAGCCTCGCTGCGGGGGAAACGCTGGGCCTCGTGGGCGAAAGCGGCAGCGGCAAAAGCGTGACCGCGCTCGCGGTGATGCGGCTTCTGGACCGTGCGGCTCAGGTCACAGGAGGACGCATCACCTTCCGCGGCGAGGATATCACCCAAGCCGGGCGCGGCATCATGCAGCCCCTGCGCGGGGCGGCGATGTCGATGATCTTCCAGAACCCGCGCGCCGCTCTCAACCCCATTCGACCGGTCGGATTGCAGATCGCCGATGTGCTCCGCGCGCACCGCGCGCTTTCTGCCGCAGGGGCCCGAGACCAGGCGCTCGACCTGCTCCGCGCCGTACGCATCCGGGAGCCGGAGCGCCGGCTGGGGGCCTATCCCCACGAGTTGTCGGGGGGGATGTGCCAGCGGGTGATGATCGCCATGGCGATTTCCTGCGAACCGGCGCTGCTGATCGCCGATGAGCCAACCACCGGGCTCGACGTCACCACCCAGAAGGCGGTGATGGACCTGCTGGGCGAGATCATCGCCGGGCGGGGCATGGCGTTGCTGCTGATCACCCATGACCTCGGTCTCGCCGCACAGCAATGCGACCGCATTGCGGTGATGGAACGCGGTGAGGTGGTCGAGGAGGCGCCCCCCGCCGCGCTGTTCGGCGCGCCCCGGCATCCCTATACCCGCCGCCTCGTCGCCGCCTCACCCACCCCGCGCTCTGAAGTGCATACGCTGATCGGCTTAACGCCGCCGCTGGCGGTCCTGGCGCCGCCGCCCGGCCCACCGCTCCTGGAGGTTGAGGGGCTCGGCAAGCGCTTCGGCCCCGGCACCCCTGCGGTGGACGATGTCAGCTTCCGTATAGCGCCGGGTGAGAGCCTTGGGCTGGTGGGCGAATCTGGCTCGGGCAAGAGCACCATTGCGCGCCTGGTATGCCGGCTGCTGGACCCGAGCGCAGGACAGATTCGCTTCTCCGGCGAGGCGATCGATGCTTTTCCAGCAGCACGCTTTCACGGCCATCCGCGCCGGCGGGACATCCAATTGGTCTTCCAGGACCCGGGCGATTCGTTGAATCCCCGCTTCTCCGCCTGCCAGAGCATCGCCGACCCCCTGCGCAAGCTGCTCGGCCTCAGCGATCCCGCTGAACTGAGACGCCGTGCCACCTTCCTCGCCGAACGCTGCGGGCTGGAAGGGTCACTCCTCGATCGCTTTCCGCACCAGCTCTCGGGCGGGCAGCGGGCGCGGGTGGGCATCGCCCGAGCCATCGCCTGCGAACCCAAGCTACTGGTGCTGGATGAGCCGACGGCGGCGCTGGATGTCAGCGTGCAGGCGGTGATCCTGAACCTGCTGGATCGCTTGCGACGGGATACCGGGCTCGGCTTTCTGTTCGTGAGCCACGACCTCAACGTCGTCCGGATGATGTGCGAGCGGACCGTGGTGCTCCAGGCGGGACGGGTCGTCGAGACGGGACCAAGCGCGCGTCTCTTCAGCGCCCCGACGGCGCCCTATACGGCCGCGCTGCTGGCGGCGATCCCACATTTCAACCCGCCGGCCGCCCTCACCCCAGCGGCGCGGGCGTAATCCCGGCCAACAGGTGCGGGTTAGGTAGAAGCAGCACCTTGCCGCGTCGGCCCGGCCGCGCCGCATGCGCCAGCGCCGTCCGCACCTGTTCCATCGGGTACGTCGCCTCGACCCGCCGGCCATCGGCGCTATCGACCTCGGTCGCGTCGTCCTCTCGCGCCGCGAGTTGGATGCCATTCCAGGCGGCGGTGGAGATTCGGCAGTCGTACCGCCCCGCCTGCGTACTAAAGCGCGATGCGTTGAGGCGGAATCGCCGAAGGCGCTGAATCGCGCGATCCAACAAATACTAGAGCGGGCTGCGTGAACGTATGTGAACGCAGCATGCTCTAGTCATCGTGGCATAAAAAGCGCCCAGGGGAGAACGCCATGGCGGCCATACCCGAGCTCATGATCCGCCGCGGCATGGTCGCCAACGGCTTTGGCGGCGAGCCCCGTGTGGCCGATATCGCGATCAGCGACGGCCACATCCTCGCCGTCGGGCCGGTCTTGTCCCCGGTAAGTCTGCGCGGCGGAGGCAGCCGCCGGCAAGCGGCGGTGCGCGGCAAATCCCCGCATTGACCGAGACCCGCCGCTTAGCGCAGCTTGAACGTCAAGCGGGCCAACTCCGCAGGGGGAGGCGAGGAAACATGCTGCAACGTAGGCGTCTGATCGCCGTGGTGCCGGCTGCGCTCGGCATCCCCAACCTCGCCCACGGGGCGGCATTCCCAAGTGGCGATATCCGCATCATCAGCGGGGCGCCGCCGGGCGGGACCAGCGACACCTTTGCCCGCATCCTGGCCGAGAAGCTGCAGCCGATCTTTCGTCAGCGCGTGCAGGTGGAAAACCGCGGCGGCGCCGGCGGGCTGGTTGGCGCAGTGGCGATGAACACGATGGCGCGCGATGGCCATGCGATCTTCGTGACCTCGATGGGCGTGCAGGCGGTGATGGCGCAGATGCCTGGCCAGGTGATGCCGCTCGATCCAGACCGCGACCTGACGCCGGTCTCGAACGGTGTCGGCATTCCGAACCTGCTAATTGCCAGTCCCGAGGCCAGCTTCCGCAGCGTGCCGGAGCTCATCGCTCAGGCCCGCGAGAATCCGGGCAAGCTGACTTATGCCTCGGCCGGCAGCGGTGGCTCGCAACACCTGGCGGCAGAGCTGTTCAAGGTACTGACCGGCACGAAAATCCTAGGCGTCCCCTATCGCGGCGGCGCGCCGGCGACGCTTGCGGTAATTGCGCGGGAGGTCGATCTGTTCTTCGGCAACCTACCGGACAGTTTCGGCCAGGTACGGCAGGGCGCGGTGCGCGCCATGGCCGTCGGCAGCCCCGAGCCAGCACCGCAATTGCCCGACGTGCCGCCGATGGCGCAATTCGTCCCCGGCTTTGAGATGGTGAACTGGTTTGGCCTAGCCGGTCCGGGCGGCATGGATCGCGATGCCCTGGCGCGCTGGACGGCGGCGCTGCTGCAGGTCCGCGACGATGCCGATTACCGGCGCCGGATGTTCGACAACGGCATGCAGGTGCTGCTGGGCACGCCGGCGGAGCTCTCCGCACAGATCGCCAAGGACAAGCAGACCTGGGGCGAGCTGATCCGGCGCGCCGGTCTCCAGGCCGAAGGCGCCTGATCGGGACAAGCCTGAAGGAGGGAAAGATGCGGTTCCAGGGCAAGATCGCGCTCATCACTGCGGCAGCGAGCGGTATCGGCCGCGCCACGGCGGACATCATGGCGCGCGAGGGCGCCAGCGTGCTGATGATCGACACCAACGAGGCGAAACTCAGCGCAGCGGTTGCCGCCATCAATGGCAGCATCGCCGCGCAAGGCGGCAGCGCCGAGGGGTTTCCGGCCAATGCGCTGGATGAGGGCCAGGTGAATGGCCTGGTCGGTGACATCGCCAAGCGCTTCGGCCGCATCGACATCCTGGTGAACGCGGTCGGCGGCAGCACCATCATTGCCGATCCTGCGGCGGCGACGGAGACCCTATCGCTGGCCGACTGGCAGGCGGTCCTGCATTTCAACCTGACCGGTACCTTCCTGTTCACCCATGCGGTGCTGCCGGTCATGCAGCGGCAGCACGCCGGGAAGATCGTCAATCTCGCCTCGATCGCCGGTCGCGGACTGAGCGAGGCCAGCTCTTCGGCTTATGCCACGGCCAAGGGCGGCATCATGGCCTTCACGAAGAAGCTGGCGCTGGAGCAAGGGCGGCACGGCATCAACGTGAATGCCATCGCGCCCGCGACGACGCTCACCGAACGCATCGGCCCGCGCTGGCACCAGAAGCCGCCCGAGGCACGAGAGGCCGATATTAACCGGACACCGCTGCGCCGCATGGGTCTCGCCGAGGACCAGGCCAAGGTGATCTGCTTCCTCGCCTCGGCCGATGCGGATTTCGTGACCGGGCTGACCATTGATGTGACTGGCGGGCTTTGAGCGCGAGCAAAATGGCGGGGTTCGTCGGATTGGGTGCGATGCGCTGCGCTATCCCGCGGTGATACCGCGTGCCTTGATCACCGCTGCCAGCACCTTGGTCTCGTTCTGGATATTGGCGGCGAAAACCGCGGGCGTCGTGATATCGGGCGACATATCCGGCGTCATCCGGCCGCGCACCGCATCGGTCAGGATGGCCGTGGAGAGGTCCTGGTGCAGCCGCTCGACGATCGGCTGCGGTGTTCCGGCCGGCAGCGCCAAGCCGTGGCAATAGCGGAAGGTCATGCTGGGATAGCCGGCTTCGGCGAAGGTCGGCACCTCCGCCAGTACATCCAGGCGGCGCGGCGCGCTATGCGCGATGATGCGGATCTGCCCGGCGAGGTGTTGCTGCAGCACCGGCATCAGTGAGGCCATCACCGCCGGGATGGCGCCGCCGATCATGTCCTGCACCACCGTTGCCTCGGTCCGGTAGACCACGTTCTCGAACCGCCCGCCGGTCTCACCGGCCAGCATCTCGAGCAGAATATGCGCGGGCCCGCCGCGGCCCACCGTGCCATAGGGTATCGGCTTCTCCTTCGAGAGCGCGACGAAATCCGCCACGTTGTGAACCGGCAGGTCCTTCGCCACGGCGAGGAATTGCGCAGCGCGGAAAATGGCGGTGAGGAGTTGGAAATCCTCCAGCTTGTAGTTCAAGGGCACGCCGAGCGCGGGGCCTGTCACCAGCGAGCCATAAGCCATGTAGCCGACCGTGTAGCCATCCTTCGGCGCGCGGGCGACGAATTCGGTCGCAATCACGCCGTTAGAGCCTGGCTTGGGGTCGATCAGGACCTGCTGCCCCAGCAAGGGCCTGGCCTGCTCCGCGATCAGCCGGGCCAGGGTGTCGGAGACACCGCCTGGCCCGAAGGGAAGCACCAGGCGGATCGGACGGTTCGGAAAATTATCTTGCGCAAGCGCCGGTGCCGCGAACAGCGCGGGACCGGTGGCGAACAGCCGCCGACGAAGTAGGGACATCATGGCATTGTGTTCCCCGCCTACCATGTCATTCCGGCTGGATATTCGCGATACGCACCACCTGGGTCCACCGCTGCACCTCTGCGGCGATATGGGCCGCGAATTCCGCCGGCGTACTGGTCAGCGGTTCGACCCCCTGCTTGGCCAGCGCGGCCCGCAGCTGAGGCTGCGCGATCGCGCGCACCACCGCCGCGTGCAGCCGTTCAGTGACCGCCGGCGGCAGCTTCGCGGGGCCGAGGACGCCCCCCCAACTGGTCGCTTCGAAGCCCGGAAAGCCCTGCTCGGCGATGGTCGGCAGGTCCGGCGCCAAGGGGATGCGGTGCCGCGATGTTACGGCGATGCCGCGCACCCGGCCCTCTCGCACCTGGGGCAGTACCACGGGCGCGGTATCCATGATGATCGGGATCTGCCCCGCGACGACCGAAGTGATTGAGGCCTGGCCACCGCGGAATGACACGCTGACCCAGTTGATCCCAGCCATGTTGCCAAGGTGGGAGAGCGTCAAATGCGGCGCCGAGCCGATGCCACCTACCGCGTAGTTTACCTCGCCCGGATGCGCCCGGGCATAGTCGATCAGCTCCGGCAGCGTCTTGGCTGGAAAGCCGGGGTACAGCGCCATCACCTGCGGCACCGAGGAGACCAGCGAGATCGGCGTGAAATCGGTGAGGCAGTCATAGGCCAGCCGCGACCCGTACAGCGCCTGGTTCAGCGCATTCGGGCCGGCATTGCCCATCAGCAGCGTCAGCCCATCCGGCGGGGCTCGCGCGACGAGCTC
>CAITYE010000533.1 GCA_903896535.1 uncultured Paracraurococcus sp. | reverse complement strand
TTTACTCGCGCGGCCAGAAGGGGGCATCGGGGCGTGATCCAGCTGCACAAGCACGACCTGCCGGCCGACCTCGGCTTTGGTCCGATCGTGGCGATCGATACCGAGACAATGGGCCTCAACCCCCATCGCGACCGGCTCTGCCTGGTGCAACTCTCGTCGGGCGATGGCAATGCGCATCTGGTCCAGGTCATCCCGCCCGAACTTGGCGGGCGCGGCGCTGATTGCCCCAATTTGAAGGCGTTGCTGGTCGCGCCAGGCGTGACCAAGCTGTTCCATTTCGCCCGCTTCGACTGCGCCGCCCTGCAGCGGCACCTGGGCGTCACCGTCGCGCCGGTGATCTGCACCAAGGTCGCCTCCAAGCTGGTTCGCACCTACACCGACCGGCACGGCCTGAAGGATCTGCTGCGCGACCTGCTGGGCATCGATATCTCGAAGCAGCAGCAGAGCTCGGACTGGGGCGCACCGGAACTTTCGGCCGAGCAATTGGCCTACGCCGCCTCCGACGTGCTGCACCTGCATGCCCTTTGGGCAAGGCTGGAGGGACTGCTCCGCCGGGAAGGCCGGCTCGATCTGGCCGAGGCCTGCTTCCGCTTCCTGCCCGCCCGGGGCGCGCTCGACCTGCTGGGCTATGCCGAGCCGGACATCCTGGCGCATTAATTTCACGCCGCAGTCAAGCAGAAAACAAGAGATGGCACGATTCTTGTCTCGCATCCTTCGGGTACGTTGACCCTAGGCGCGGTGCGGCCCATACAGGTTTCGTGCCACGCTGCCCCACCCGCCGCGAACTGGCTTCGCCATGCCGCCCGTGAACCAGGATGCGCCCACCCGGCCGCTGGTCGCGGATCCGGCTGGCCGCGTCGCCGTGATGCCGCGCGGAGGGCTGCCGCCGCCATCCCGCGCCCGCCGGGCGCCAAGTGCCGGGGAACTCGCCCGCCGCCGCTTCCTGATCCGCTGGACCAAGCGCCTGCTACCGGTCCTCGCCCTGGGCCTGCTTGGGATCATCGTCTTCTGGCCGGAGTTGGAGGGCGGCGATGAATCCCGCGTCAGCTTCCGCCGCACCGCGCAGCCACGGCCGGAAGCGTTGCGGGTCATCAACCCGCGGTATCAGGGCGTGGATGACCTGGGCCGCCCCTATACGGTCACCGCCCGTCTCGGCCAGCAGCCAGGCGCGGCGGAGATCTTGGATCTGGAACTGCCGCGCGCCGATATCCTGCTCTCCGACGGCACCTGGGTCTTCGTCCGGGCCGAGACCGCCCGGTACGACAAGCCTGCCCAGCGGCTCGACGCGAAGGGGGAGGTGGAGGTCTATCACGACGAAGGCCTCGCGCTGTTCACCGATGCGGCGACCGTGCAGATCGATACCGGGGTCGTCAGCAGCGAACGGCCCGTCGCCGTGCAGGGCGGCTTCGGCACGCTGACCGCGGAACGGGGCTTTACCGTGACCGAAAAGGGTGCGGTGGTGAACTTCCACGGCCCCTCCCACGCCGTATTGGAGGCCGCCGATTGATGCGCGCCCATGGCCTCGTCCTGCTGCTGATGCTGGCCGCCCCGGGGATTGCCCCGGCGCAGGACATCGACATGTCCAAAGGCGGACCCATCGACATCACCGCCCGCGACGGCATCGAATGGCGCCAGCAGGAACAGGTGATCGTGGCCCGCGGCGATACCCGGGCGATGCGCGGCGATGTCACCGTCACCGCGGACCGCCTGATCGCTCGCTATCGGCCGGTCCCCGGACGGGAGGCGACGACGCCGGTCGCCGCCGCCGCACCCCGCCCGGGCGAAAGTCGCGGCGGTGCCAACGAGATCTGGCGGCTGGAGGCGGAGGGCCATGTCGTGATCCGCACCGCAACCGATACCGCGCGCGGCGACCGCGCCGTCTATGACGTGGACAATGCGGTGATGGTGCTGACCGGGCGCGACCTTTCGCTTGAAACCAAGGCGCAGACCATCCGCGCCAGCGACAGTCTGGAATACTGGTCGCAGAAGAAATTCGCCGTCGCCCGTGGCAATGCCAAGGTGGTGGAACCGGCCGAGGGTCGGCAGATCACCGGCGATACGCTGGTCGCCTATTTTCTCGACCGACCGAAATCCCCCCCGCCGGCCGCACCGCGCGGTGTGCCCGCCGCCCCCGGGACGAAGCCCGTTCCGGGGGAGGGCAAGCTCGACCGGGTGGAGGCTTTCGGCAATGTGGAAATCCGCACGCCGGCCGACATCGTGCGTGGCGATCGCGGCGTCTACAGCGCCGAAAGCGGTCTTGCCCGGCTGCTGGGCGGGGTGCGCATCACGCATGGGGAGAATCAGGTGAACGGCCAGGAGGCCATCGTGAATATGCGAACCGGCGTCGCCCGCCTGGTCGCCACCCCGGGCAGCCGGGTGCAGGGGTTGATCATCCCGAAGGAGGAGAAGCCCAGCGCCGCCCCCGCCCCCGGCCAGCCCGCGAAGGATCAGCGGCGATGAGCGATTCCCCCCGCTCCAGCGCGCCGCTGCGTGCCTTGGAAGGCGCGGGCGGGTTGGTCGCGACCGGCCTGGGCAAGCGCTACAAGAAGCGCCCGGTCGTCCGCAATGTCTCGATCAGCCTCAAGCGCGGTGAGGCGGTCGGGCTGCTCGGCCCAAACGGCGCCGGCAAGACCACGACCTTCTACATGATCACCGGCCTCGTGCAGCCCGATGAGGGGCGGGTGATGATGGACGGGCACGATGTCACGAACCTGCCCATGTACCGCCGCGCCCGCCTCGGCCTTGGCTACCTGCCGCAGGAGGCCTCGATTTTCCGCGGCCTCTCGGTCGAGGACAATATCCGCGCGGCGCTGGAGGTGGTCGAGCCGCTGCGCGACCGGCGGGAGGAGATGCTGGACGCGCTGCTGGCCGAATTCGGCATCGGCCATCTGCGCCGCGCCCCGGCGCTCGCGCTCTCGGGCGGAGAGCGGCGGCGCTGCGAGATCGCCCGGGCGCTGGCGACACACCCATCCTACATCCTGCTGGACGAGCCCCTTGCCGGCATCGACCCCATCGCGGTCGGCGATATCCGCGACCTGGTGAAGCACCTGAAAGACCGGAACATCGGCGTCCTCATTACCGACCACAATGTGCGCGAGACGCTGGAGATCATCGACCGCGCTTATATCCTGCACGATGGCCAGGTCCTGATGGAGGGTCTGCCGCACGACATCGTCGCGCATGAAGGCGTCCGCCGGGTTTATTTGGGCGAGCGCTTCAGTCTGTGAGACCCACGGCCAACACTCCGACCCGCCCGCGGCGCGGGCTTGGTTTGGCGGCGATGTCACGGACGGCTCATAAGGCTTCAGCGAGGCTATGGGCGGCACAGCCATGTCCCTAGCGCCGCGCCTCGATCTTCGGCAGTCGCAGTCGCTGGTGATGACGCCGCAACTGCGGCAGGCCATCAAGCTGTTGCAATCCTCCAACCTCGAAGTCACCGCCTTCGTCGAGGAGGAGTTGGAGCGCAACCCGCTGCTGGAGCGCGATGAGCGCTCGCTGCCCGGGCCCGATGCCGGGCTGCGGGCCGACCCACTGCCTGCCGCGCCAGCCACCCCCGACAGCCATGCCGCCGCCGCCTCGGACGTGTTGCCGGCGGAAAATGCCGCACCCCTCGATGCCAGTTATGAGAATGTCTATGACGAGGGCGGTGGTTATGAGAGCCCCTATGGCCGCGGCGGCCGGTCGGATTTTGGCGACGATCTTGCCGGCATCGAGGAATTCGCCGCCAGCCGGCCGACGCTCCGCGAGCATCTGGGCGAGCAGGCGCGCCTGACCTTCCACGATCCGCGCGACCGGATGATCGCCGCCAGCCTGATCGCGCTCGTTGATCCGGCCGGGCGGCTGGCGGTGGAAGATGCCGTCATCGCCCGCGCAATGGGCTGTGAGGCAGCGCAGGTCATGGCCGTCCGGGCGCGCATGCAACGCTTCGACCCGGTCGGCATGTTCTGCCGCAGCCTCGCCGAATGCCTCGGGGTGCAACTCGCCGAACGCAACCGCTTCGACCCCGCGATGCAGGCGCTGCTCGACAATCTGGAACTGCTGGCGCGGCGCGACCGGGCGGCGCTGATGACGGCCTGCGGCGTCGATGCCGAGGACCTCGCCGACATGATCGCCGAGTTGAAGCGGCTCGATCCCAAGCCTGGCGCATTGTTCGACGCCGCCCCGCCACCTGCGGTGGTGCCCGATGTGCTGATGCGCCGCGCCGAGAACGGCGACTGGCTGCTGGAGTTGAACCCCGAAACCCTACCCCGCGTGCTGGTCAATCGGGGCTTTCACGCCCGCTGCCTGGTCGGCGCCCGTAACCGTGAGGAGAAGGCCTTCCTCGCGGAGAAGCTGCAAACCGCCAACTGGCTGCTCAAAAGCCTGGAACAGCGGGCCAATACCATCGTTAAGGTGGCCGGGGAGATCGTCCGCCGCCAGGACGGCTTCTTCCGTCATGGTGTCGAGCATCTGCGGCCGCTGATTCTCCGCGACGTCGCCGAGGCCGTGGAGATGCACGAAAGCACCGTCAGCCGCGTCACCGCCAACAAGTACATCGCAACGCCGCGCGGCGTGTTCGAGCTGAAGTATTTCTTCACCACCGCCATCGCCGGCACCTATGGCGGAGAGGCGCATAGTGCCGAAGCCGTGCGATACCGCATCCGCAGCATGATCGAAGCCGAGACGCCCGAGGCTATTCTCTCCGATGATGCGATTGTCGAGCGGCTGCGCAAAGAAGGCGTGGACATTGCCCGCCGGACCGTGGCCAAATACCGGGAGGCGCTGCGCATCCCATCATCCGTGCAGCGCAAACGGGAAAAGGCCGTCCCGGCCTGAACCCAGACGGGCCTGGCGACCGCGCCGGTCGCCACCCACCCGCCGGCCTGCCGGGCGGCTCTCCCGCGAACAGGAGGGCAGGGTCCCATGCATGTCACCGTAGCTGGTAAGCAGGTCGAGACCGGCGAAGCACTGAAAACCCATGTCCGCGACGGGCTGACAGCCATCGCAAGGAAATATTTCGACCAGGCAGTGGAAGCCCATGTCACTTTCCATCGCGACGGCAAGAACCGCGTCGGCAGCCCCTTCGGCTGCGACATCAACTTCAAGGCCGGACGTGATCTTTTCATGCGTGCTGAAGGGCATGGCCAGGACGCGCACCGAGCTTTCGAACAGGCAGCCGAACACGTCGCCAAGCGGCTGCGGCGCTATCGCCGGCGAGTGAACGAGCACGCCCGCAGCCTGGCCCACAGCCGCACCTCGACCGAGCCGGCGACGCATTACGTCATCGAGGCCACGAACGATGAGCCGGAGACGGAGACATTGGTGGAGACAGTGGCGGAGGGGCAGGGCGATGCGCCCGCGCATGGTGCGATCATCGCCGAACAACCGACCGATATCGCCAGGCTGAGCGTCAGTGAAGCGGTGATGCGGCTCGACCTCGGACATCTGCCAGTCCTGCTGTTCCGGAACAGCGGCTCTGGCACTCTCGCCGTGGTCTATCGTCGGGACGACGGGCATTTCGGCTGGATCGACATGCCCATGCAAGCCGCCTGAGCTTGCCCCCGGGCGCGCCGCGGCCAACACTCTCGCCAGATAACGGGAGGAGACGACCATGGCCGCAGCGCGCATGGTGCTGCAGATCGGGATGGGAACCGATATCCGCGGCAACGAACCGACCAAGGCGGCGGTCCGCGCGCTGCGCGACGCGCTCTGGCACAACAGCCTGACCATCACCCATGCGCTCGGCATCGATGTCGATGCCATGCGCGTGAAAGTGACGATCGGGGTGCCAGAGCCGGCGCGGGTGGACAAGGCGGCGGTACTCGCCGTCCTTCCGCACGGCACCGGCGAGGTGACGGTCGTCGAAGGTGGCCTCGCAATCCCGAACGAGTCCGGCACCGGCGTCACGCTGATCGCCCAGGCTGCGGCCGAGGTCTATCTGGAGTTGCCGGCATGACCCCCTATCGCCGCGCCATCCTCGAACTCGGCACCGGCAACGACCTGCATGGCGGCGACTACACCAAGGCCGCGCTGCGGGCGGTACAGGACGCGTTGCACCACTCCTCCCTCGCCTTCCTCCGCGCCCTCTCGATCCCGGCGGCGGAGATGCGGGTCGCTGTCACCATCGGCGTGCAACGGCCCGAGGCGGTGGATGCCGAGCGGGTCAAGGCGTCTCTGCCCTATGGGCAGATCACGGTGCAGGTCGTGAAGGGCGGGCTCGACGTGCCGGACCCCGGCGGCAAGGACCCGGCGGTCATCGCCAGCGCAGCGCTCGCTGTCTCGATTCCAGTAGGCGGCTGAACCTCAGCGGCCGGCCAGGGCGTGCAGTTCCTCGGCCAGTTCTTCCAGCGCTTCCATCACCGCGCGCAGGCTACCGGGCGGCGGCTCCTGCGGGTCGGGCAATGGCAACTCCCCGTGCTCCTCCCGCCCGCCTTCACGCAGCATGCGTTGCACGCCCTTGATCGTATAGCCCTGGGTATAAAGCAGGCCGGCGATGCGGCGCAGCAGGGCGATATCCTCAGGCCGGTAATAGCGCCGGCCCCCGCCGCGCTTCAGAGGCTTCAGTTGCGGGAATTTACTCTCCCAGAAGCGCAGCACATGCTGCGGGATCTGCAACTCCTCGGCCACTTCGGAAATGGTACGAAAGGCGGTCGGCGCTTTCTGCCCGCGCGGTCGGTCCTGGGCGACGAGCAGATCGCTCATGCCGCATCATCATCAAGCGGCGGAGATGCCCCGTTGATCCGCGCCTTCATCACCTGCGAGGGACGGAAGGTCAGCACCTTGCGCGGCAGAATCGGCACTTCGACCCCGGTCTTCGGATTGCGGCCGATTCGCTGGCCCTTCTGGCGAACGAGGAACGTACCAAAGGCGGCGATCTTCACCGCCTCCCCACCCGCCAGCGCCTCCGATACGCGATGCAGGACGCTTTCCAGCAACGCGGAGGATTCGTTCCGCGATAGGCCTACCTGGGTGTAGATCGCTTCAGCGAGATTGGCACGGGTCAGCGTGTTCATGATAGCCGGCGGGTTCCGCAAGTCTCTGTCCCGCAAAGAAAACCTGTATCAACCCTGGCGGTCAAGGAAACCGCGCGGGAACTGTGTTCTCGGTGCCAGCCTGTGGCAAGAATGCAACGGTGGTCAGAAGCGGGCCAGCGCCGCGCCCCAGGTCAGGCCACCGCCGATCGCCTCGAAAACGATCAGGTCGCCCTTGGTGATCAGCCCCCGTCCCACCGCATCGGCCAGCGCCAGGGGGATGGAGGCGGCGGAGGTATTGGCATGGCGATCGACGGTGACCACCACCCGCTCGGCCGGCAAGCCGAGTTTCTTGCCCATCGCCTCGATGATCCGGAGATTGGCCTGATGCGGGATCAGCCAGCGGACATCGGCATGCCCCAGCCCATTGGCGGCCAGCGCCTCATCGACCACGGCGGCGAGCTTGGCGACGGCGTGGCGGAAGACTTCCTTCCCCGCCATGCGCAGCAAACCCGGCCCACCAGTGGAACCGGCCCCGCCCTCGATATGCAGGATATCGGCGTGGCGGCCATCGGCATGCAGATGGGTCGAGAGGATGCCGCGATCCCCAGAATCCCCCCGCCCCTCGCCCGCCGTCAGCACGACCGCGCCGGCCCCATCGCCGAACAGCACGCAGGTGCCGCGATCGGTCCAATCGACGATGCGCGAATAAGTCTCGGTCCCGATCACCAGCGCGCAGCGGGCGCTGCCCGCCCGGATCATCGCATCGGCAACGCCCAGCGCGTAGACGAAGCCGGTGCAGGCGGCGGCGATGTCGAAGGCAGCCCCCCGGGTGGCGCCGATGGCGGCCTGGATGCGCGCGGCGGTCGACGGGAAGGCGCTGTCGGGCGTGGCGGTAGCTACGATAACGAGGTCGATCTCGCCGCCGCCGATGCCAGCCCGCTCCATCGCCTGGTGCGCTGCGGCGGCGCCCATGGAAGACGCGGTCTCGCCGACTGCGGCGATATGGCGCTGGCGGATGCCGGTGCGCTCAACAATCCAGGAATCTGACGTCTCGATGCCGCATTCCCGGCCGAGATCGGCATTGGTCACCACCCGCTCCGGCAGGTAGCCGCCGCAGCCGGCGATGATGGCGCGGGTCGTCACGGTCAGCGGCTCTCGGTCAGCGGCGCGGCAGTGGTCGAGAGCTTGCTCAGGCCTTCGCGGATGCGGTCGTTGAAACCGTGCGTTACCATATCCATCGCCACATCCACCGCATGAGCGAAGCCGAAGGCATCGGTACCGCCATGCGACTTCACCACCACCCCGTTAAGACCGAGCAGGATGGCGCCATTGTAGCGGCGAGGGTCCATCCATTCGCGCAGCCGGTCGAGCGCCGGCCGCGCCATAAGGTAGCCCAACCGCGCCGGCACCGAGCTGGTGAAGACCTGCCGTAGCAACTCCCGCATCAGCTTGAGCGCACCTTCGCCCGTTTTCAAAGCGACGTTCCCGGTGAATCCATCGGTAATGACCACATCGACTGTCCCAGCAGCGATGTCGTGCCCTTCCACGAAGCCGTGGAAAGCGGCGCCGATATGGCTCTCGCGCAACACTTCGGCGGCGGCGCGGATGCGGTCATCGCCCTTCAGTTCCTCGGAGCCGACATTGAGCAGCCCGATCGAGGGCGCAGGCAGGCCGAGGACGGCGCGGGCGAAGGTATCGCCCATCACCGCGAATTCAACGAGATTGCGGGCATCGCACTGCACATTGGCGCCGAGGTCGAGCATGACCACATCGCCGCGTGCCGAGGGCATAATGGCCGCGAGCGCCGGCCGGTCGATTTCCGGCAGCGTCTTCACGACGATCTTGGCAAGCGCCATAAGCGCACCGGTATTGCCCGCCGAAACAACGCCTGAGGCTTCGCCTTGCGCGACCGCATCGATGGCCCGCCGCATGGAGCTGTTGCGTCCATGACGCAGAGCCGCCGTCGGCTTCATATCGGCGCTGATGACATCGGGCGCGTGCCGTAATCGACAGGCAGACTTGGCACGTGGCCGACGGGCCAAGGCGCCGGTCAGCAGCGCCTCATCGCCCACCAACAGGAAGCGGGCCTGCGGGTGGCGTTCTGCCGCCAACTCCAAGCCGTCAAGGACGGAGTCGGGCGCATGGTCGCCCCCCATGGCGTCGATCGCCAGGGAGAAATGCTGCGTCACGAGCCGCGCGCCCCCGCCCTCTGGTCAACGGGCCTCAGGTGCGAACGACGCCCTTGACCGCCTCCGCTGCCACCACCTCGCGACCATCGTAATGGCCGCAGGCGCCGCAGACATGGTGTGGGCGCTTCAACTCACCGCAATTGGGGCATTCGGCATGCGCCTGGACACTAAGTGCCTCATGGCTGCGGCGCATGCCGCGGCGGGAGGGCGAGGTCTTTTTCTTCGGGACGGCCATGGCGCCGAGCCTTTCGTCTGAACAGCAGCGGGTAGGGAATGGGGGGATCGAAGTAGCACTGGTCCCAGCTGAGGGCAAGCATCGCCATCTCCCTGGTTCGGCGGCGTCCAACACCGCGTCGGCCCATACCCTAAAGTGATCTGGGTGCCCACGGAATCGCCTGAACGGCTCTCCCATGACAGAAAACACCACATCCCGGGCCGCCACCATGCGCCCGGATCAACGCGTGATCCCCCACCAGCACGCCAGCGGCTCCGGCATTGCTCCTGCGCGATGAGAGGCACACACTATCGGGATGATTCGCGCCGCCCTGATCGGCCTCGGCAGTTGGGGGCAGCATCTGCATCGCTGCCTCGGGACTGACAGCCCCGACCTGCGTATCACCGCTGTGGCCGGCCGCACGCCGGAGAAGGCCGCCGGCTATGCCGCCGCGCACGGGCTGCGGGGGCTGGCGGATTATGCCGCCGCGCTCGCCGATCCGGCGATTGATGCGGTGCTGCTCGCCACGCCGCATAGCCAGCATTGCGCCCAGATCATCGCCGCAGCCGCCGCTGGCAAGCACGTCTTCAGCGAAAAGCCACTCGGCGTCAGCCTCGCCGAAGCGGCGGCCGCGGCCCGGGCCTGCGCCACCGCCGGTGTCACCCTCGCGGTCGGCTATAACTGGCGCTTTCAGCCGGCGCTGGCCCAAATCAAGCGGGAGCTGGAAGACGGCACGCTTGGGCAGCTGCTGCATGTCGAGGGCAATTTCTGCGGCCCGAGCGCCTATCGCTTCCCGCGCGGGCATTGGCGCCACGCCGATGGCGAAGGCCCGGCCGGCGGCATGACAGGGCGCGGCGTGCATGTGCTGGATGCCATGCTCCATCTCGCCGGGCCGATTGCCGAGGTGACGGCGATCAGCCGACGGCAAGTGCAGGATTTCGGCCTGGACGACACCACGGCCATGCTGTTCGGCTTCCGCGGTGGCGCCACCGGCACGCTCTCGACCATCATCGCCACCGCCGAGACTTGGCGCCTGCAGGTCTTCGGCAGCAAGGGCTGGGCCGAGGTCGGCGGGGTCGAGCATCTGCCGACCTGGGCGCTGCGACGCTGCTTGATCGAGCCCCGCGACATCACCCGCAAGGCGCCACCCGAGACAATCCGCTTCCCGCCCTTGGGCACCGAACGTGCCGAGCTGGAGCACTTCGCCCGCGCCGCCGCGACGCGCCAGCCTTTGGCGTTGCCAGGCGGCGATGCCGTGCACAATGTTGCGGTGCTGGAGGCGATCCTCGCCTCGGCCCGCGACGGCCGCAGCGTGAGGCTCGGCTGATGCGCCGGCGCGCCCTGCTCGCCCTCATGCCCCTGCCCGGCCTCGCCCGGGCCGAGGCCGCCTGGCCGGACCGGCCCTTGCGGATCGTCGTGCCCTCCCCGCCCGGCGGGCCACCCGATCTGCTGCTGCGGATCATCCTGCCGGGGCTCGCTGCCCGGCTCGGCCAGCCAGTGGTGATCGAGAACCGCGCCGGCGGCGGCGGGCTGGTCGGCACCGCCTATGTCGCGCGCCTGCCGGCCGATGGATACACGTGGCTCAGCACCACGGCCTCGCACGTCAATATCCCGCCCTTCAACGAGAATGTCAGCTACGACCCGGTGCGCGACTTCGCGCATGTCACGCTGATTGCGCAGAATTTTGGCCAGGCGCTGATTGTTCGCCCCGACCTGCCGGCCGCAGACCTGCCGGGGTTGATTGCGCTGGCCAGGGCCGAGCCCGGCCGGCTGACCTACGTGAACGCCGGCAATGGCACGGCGAGCCATATCCCTGCCGAGATGCTGAAGACAGCGACCGGCACCGATCTGCTCTCCGTCCCCTATCGCGGCGTTGCGGAGGGCATGACCGATCTGCTCGGCGGCCGGGTCGATCTATTTTTCGTCGGCACCCAGATCGCCCGCGAGCATGTCGAGGCCGGTCGGGTCCGGGCCCTGGCGATCACCGGGCCGCGCCGCTGGCCCGGTCTGCCGACGGTGCCGACCATGGCCGAAGCGGGGCTGCCGGGTTTTGAGGTGGTGAACTGGTTCGGCCTCTGGCTCCCCGCCGGCGCACCCGGGGCGATCATCGCGCGCGTGCAGACCGCAGTCGCCGCGGCGGTGGCCGAGCCCGAGATCCGCGCGCAGTTCGAGCGCCAGGGGCTGGAAGGGATCGCCCTGCCGCCCGAGGCCTTCGCCCGCTTCGTCGCCGAGCAGTCAGCGATCGCCCAGGCGATTGGCCGGCGCATCGGCGGCAAATAATGGCCGGCCGATGATCCGTGCCGGCTGGCTGCTCGCCGCGCTGCTGCTGATCCCGCAGGCGCGGGCCGAACAGCCGCTGAGCCCGGACGCCGCGCTCGCGCTCATGACGCAGGAGAACTGCCTCGATGCGGCGGGGGCGCTGATCGCCGGGCAGTTGCCCTTCGAAGCCGGTTGCGGCCGCCGGGCGCCGGCCGAGGAGCGGGGCCGCCTGGGCTATCGGAAGCATGATTGGCCGCCCGCCGGCTTGGCCGCCGCATTGCCGCGCGGCTACCAGGCCTCGGACGCCTATCGCACCACCATCCAGGGCTTGCCAGCGGTGGTGCAGAGCTTTGATTACGGCACGCCGCCCTACACGTTCGGCCAATGGGATCCCGGCACTGATGGCGGCGACGGCGTCGTGCTGGACGGGCTGCGTCTCGCCATCGCGCTGACCGAGGACCCGGTCGGCGGGGCGCAATGGTGGAACTCCGAACGCTGCGATGGCCGGGCGCCGATCAAGCCGGGTTGGTTGCTCTGGCAGCCTGGGCCGAGCGGAGCGGTCGCACCGAACTACCTGACCCGCAGCGTGGCCGAATGCCGGCGCGGGCGGACTCTGTCCCTGACCCTTTGGCAGGAGGGACCGCTGACGGTCCCCTGGCTGCGGCTCGGCGTGCCACAGGGCAACTTCACGGCGCCCGGCCTGATCTCCGAGCACTACACCCATCCGGAGGCGCGGTTGAGCAATGCGATGGAGCGGTTCTACTTCGCCGCCGGCCTTGGCAAGATCCGCTGGGAACGGTGGGAGAATCTGGCCTTCCCGCGCGGGCGTTCGGATCAGGCGCAGGTCGAGCAGGACACGACCACCCTGGCCGCTGCGGCGACCTGTCCGGATTTCGGGGCCATTCCCCCACCCGACCGGCTGGGCGGGCAATGGCGGATGACCTTCTGCCGAATGTGGACGAACTTCGAACCCGCGCCGCTAGGGCGGCCGTTCCCCGTATTGGCCTGGCCGGTGGCCTCGGCGAACCGCTGACGCGACGCTATTGTCGCGGCGCGCGCCGCAACGCGGCCAGCGCGGCAAAAGCCCCCTCCGGCGGCGCGCTCGCCGCTTCGGGCAGCACCGCGTCCGGGACGCGCGGATAGGGGTCGAGGGCGAGCGCCAGCGCCTCGGCCAGCGCCTCGCCGAGATCGGCGATGCCGCCCGACGTCTCAATGGCATCAATCTCCTCCGGCCCGTCCTCGGCGACCGCGCCGGCGGGCAGGAATCGACAGGCGAAGGACTCGTCCAGGTGTTGCGGCACGGGCTCCAGCGTCACCACACAGGCCTGCGTCACGTCAGCGGTGAAACGCCCCTCGGCCAGCACCGCACCATCCGGCTCCGACACCAGGCGCAGCCGCGCCGCGAAGGCGCCGACGCCCAGAATGCCGAAGCGCGCGGCCAGCGCCGCGCATTCGGCCGGAGTGGCGGTGAGCGTCTCCTCCCGCGCCGTCGCCCCGACCAGGGCGAGGACCGAGGGGCGGGCGAATTCCGGGCGCGGGTCAGCCGGCATGGGCGTCCTGCGGGTAAGGTGGAAAGGTGACCTTGCCGCGCAGCAGCCCGGCGAAATCCTGCCCGGCCAGGGCTGCCGCCGTGGCCGTGACATGGCCGGCCAGCGCGCGGGCGGCAGCGCTGGGGATGGGATCCGGGCTCTCCCGGCGCCAGACATTGCGCTCCAGTACGACGGCCAGCGGCGCGGGATCGGCGGCATCGAGCGCCGCCTCATAGGCCTTGGCGCGACCGTGAAAGGCTTCCCACATCGTCTTCACCCGCCGCCCGACGCTGAGGTCGGAGACGCCCATCTCCCGCAGGTTCATGTCCATATCGGCGAACATCGCATCGAACACCGCCTGGGCGAGCGCCGGACCGCGCGCGTCCGGGTCCTGACGGAGCCGGCGGATCACGAGCGCGACCTGCAACCCGATCAGGTCGAATCGGCCATCCAGGCTGTCCGGCACGTCGAGCGCGGCAAACAGACCAGGGTCGCGGGCAGCGCCCACGGCGGCGGTATAGAGTGCGAAGCCGGCCCGCTCATGCGGCTTGCGGCGGAACAGGGTGGCAAGGGGCATGGCCCCGGGGCGTCCTTGTGCAGGGGTGGTGTAGTGCGGGCCGGTTGACCGGACACCGGCATGGTGGCATCGCCCTACACATGGATCGGCCCTTCCGTTCGGTCAATGCGCCCGGCGCGCTTCGCGCCGGCCTCATGGCCCTGGCGTTGCTCGCCCTTCCCGGCTGCGAGACGATGAACCGTCTGTTCGGCACCCCGCCAGTCCAGCGCGGCCACCCGCTGACCGAGGAGCAACTGGCGAACATCACGCCTGGCGTACAGACCAAGAAGGACGTTGAGGCCCTGATCGGCTCGCCAACCCAGACCGGCACCTTCAGCAACAACAGCTGGTACTACATCGCCGCCAAGACCAAGGTTCGCCCGGCCCGCTCCTTCTACCTGTTCGACCAGGAGACGGTGGTGATCCTGTTCGACGAGCGCGGCGTGGTGCAGAGCGTGCAACGCTTGGGCGAACAGCAGATGCAACCGGTCCAGATGGTGCAGCGGGAAACGCCGGTCCCCGGCACAGATCGGACTTTCCTGCAGCAGTTGTTCGGCAATGTCGGCCGCTTCAACCCGACCGGCAGCGGCGGTGCGCCGGCCGGTTCGGCCCAGCAAGCGGCGGGCAGCGTCCAGCGCTGACCTCGTGGCGGACCAGGTTTGGGGAGAGAGAGATGGGGACGCTCGCGGGCAAGGTCGCGCTGGTCACCGGCGCGGGCAAGAATATCGGGCGCGAGATCGCCCTGACGCTGGCGCGCGACGGTGCGGCGGTGGTGGTCAATGGCCGGCGCGACGCGGGGGCGATCGGCGCTGTGGCGGCCGAAATCACCGCGGCCGGGGGGCAGGCCGTCCCGGTACTCGCCGATATCTCCGATGAGGCGGCGGTGGCGCGACTAGCGGCGGAGGCGGCACAGGCCTTTGGCGGCATCGATATCTGTGTCGCCAATGCGGGCCTCAGGCGACAGACTGCTTTTCTCGATATCTCTCTGGTGGAGTGGCGGGAGATCCTGGCGGTGGCGCTTGATGGCGCCTTCCTGCTGGCGCGCGCTGTGGTGCCGCAGATGATCGCGCGCGGCGGCGGCAGTTTCATTGGTCTCTCGGGCATCTCCACCCATATCGGCACCCCAAACCGCGCGCATGTCTCGGCCAGCAAATCGGGGTTGGAAGGGCTGATCCGGGCCTTGGCGATCGAGTTCGCGCCGCAGGGCATTCGCGCCAATGCGATAGCGCCGGGCAGCATCGATACGGTGCGCGGTGCCTCAGCCGGCGCCCGCCCGGCGGACCACACCGACAGCCGCATTCCGCTGCACCGCAAGGGCACGGTCGAGGAGATCGCCGCGGTCGTGCGCCTGCTCGCCGGACCGGAGGGCGGCTACATCACAGGCCAGACCATCCATGTGAATGGCGGCGTCTTCCTCGGCTAAACGCTACCCGCCGGAGGAGTTTGCCATGTCCCCCCTGCCCGCCACGCGACTGCCCGAAGGCATCCGTGCCCGCATCCTGCCCGGCATCAACGGACTTTCGATGCATGTGCTGGAAGCGGGCGACCCCAGCCAGCCGCTGCTGCTGCTGCTGCACGGCTTTCCGGAGTTAGCCTGGTCCTGGCGGCGGGTCATGCCGGGACTTGCCGCGCTGGGGTATCATGTCGTGGCACCGGATCAGCGCGGCTATGGCCGCACCACCGGCTGGTCGGCCGATTACGACGGCGACCTCGCCCCCTTTTGCATGCTGAACCTGGTGCGCGACGCGATGGGTCTGATCGCCGCGCTGGGCCACCGGGAGGCGGCGGCGGTAATCGGGCATGATTTCGGCTCTCCGGTCGCCGCCTGGTGCGCGCTGGTCCGTCCCGATCTTTTCCGGCGCGTCGCACTGATGTCGGCGCCCTTCGGCGGCCCGCCCGGCTTGCCCGAAGCCACGCCGGGCCGCGCCCCCGCGGCCGACATCCACGCCGCGCTGGCCGCCCTGCCGCGACCGCGCAAGCATTATCAGTGGTATTATTCTGAACCTGGGGCGAACGCCGATCTCTGGCATCCACCGCAGGGGCTGCACGCCTTTCTGCGCGCCTATTATCACATGAAATCCGCCGATTGGCCGGCCAATCGGCCGTACCCGTTGGCCGAGTGGGAGGCGACATCCCTGGCCGAGTTGCCAACCTACTACATCATGGACCAGGCGCTCGGCATGGCGGCGACGGTCGCGCCAGAGATGCCCGGTCCGGAAGCGGTCGCCGCCTGCCGCTGGCTGCCGGCCGCGGATCTTGATCTATATGTTGAGGAATATACTCGAACCGGCTTCCAGGGCGGGCTGAACTGGTACCGCTGCCGCACCACCGGCTTGTTCGAGGCCGAGCACGAGATCTTCGCAGGCCGGCGGATCGAGGTCCCAGCGATCTTCATTGCCGGCGCGGCGGATTGGGGGGCGGAGCAGACCCCTGGCGCGCTGCGGCGGATGCGCGACGTCTGCCCGATGATGGGCGAGATCGCGCTGGTGCCCGGTGCCGGGCATTGGGTGCAGCAGGAACAACCGGAAGCGGTACTGCGCCACCTGCAGGACTGGCTGAGGCTGGCCTGAAACCCTGGCCGACCTCGCCAATGCGGTGAAATCTGGCTGGCGATACGACCAAGAGTTGCGGTAGATATTACGTCAACCATCGGACCATCTGGTGGCGTATCCCCAAGAGGTTGACTGGTTGCCGCGCTCCCACCCCGTCTCCCCTGGCCGCGAGACATCGCCCGCAGGTCGGCGTGCCCTAAGGCTGCCATCCTTTGCCGGCCGACTGGCGCTTGGCCTGGGGTTGCTTGGGTTGGCCCTGTCGCTGCTGTGGGGCGCCATTTGGCTACATTTGACCGAAGTCAAGCGCCATGAGTTGGCGGCGGCCGAGCGCGATGGGCGCAGCATGGCGCGGGGGCTCGAGCAGAATATCGTCCGCACGATCGAGAGCGCGGATCAGCTATTGCGTTATGTCCAGATCGGATACCACCAGAACCCCGCGCAGTTCAACCTGTTCGATTGGCTGCAACTGCGGCCGCATGACGCGCTATCGGTGCAGCTGGCTTTGATCGACCCGGAAGGGAAGCTGGCCGTCACCTCACTGCAGCCGCAGCCGAACCCGGTGGACCTCTCCGACCGCGAGCATTTCAGGGTCCATCTCGGCACCGATGAGGACCGGCTGTTCATCAGCAAGCCGGTGCTCGGGCGCATCAGTGGGCGATGGACCATCCAGGTCACTCGCCCCCTACGTGATGCTGTGGGGCACTTCGGCGGCGTTCTGGTCATGTCGATGGACACTGACTACCTCGCCCGCTTCTACGAAGCGGTGCGCCAGGAAGACAGTATGATCCGCCTGGTTGGTGATGACGGCATCGTCCGGGCCGCAGCGCCGGTGGCGCTCGGCACCCTTGGCACGGCGCTGCCGCCGGCGCTGCTACAACACCTACATGATGGACCCGAGGGGCAATTCATCGGCACCGATCATGACGGGGTGGAGCGGCTGACGACGTATCGCCGGGTGCAGGGCTACCCGCTTTACGTGCTGGCCGGCATCGGCATGAACGAGGTGCTGGAGGGGTACCGCTTCGACCGGAAATGGGCGAACCTTCTGGGCGGGGTGCTTAGCCTCGGCCTCGGCTTGATCGCCTGGCTGCTGCTCCGCCAGGCGGGACAGCTGGAGCGGGGGCGCAAGGCGCTGCGCAGCACGCTCGACAACATGGCCCAGGGCGTCGTCATGGCCGATGCCGGCGGCCGAATCCAAGTGATGAACGGGCAAGCGCAGCACCTGCTGGAGTTGCGTGGTGCGGCGGCGGCGCCGGGCGGGCCGATCGCCGCCGTGCTCAACCAGGCCGGGGCCGCCACCGCAGGCAACCGCCATGAGCGCCGCACGACCGCCGGGCAGGCGGTGGAGACGCTGGCCTTCGCGCTGCCCGATGGCGGCCTGCTGCTAACCGCGACCGATGTCACGCAACAGCGCTTGGCCAGCGAGGCCGAGGCCGCAGCCCGCGACGCGGCGGAATCGGCTAGTCGCAGCAAGTCGGAGTTCCTGGCCAATATGAGTCACGAAATCCGTACGCCGATGAACGGGGTGCTGGGCATGCTGCAGGCGCTGCAACATTCCGGCCTGACGCAGCAGCAGATATCGATGTGCGAGACCATGGCGCGTTCTGGCAATGCACTGCTGCGGGTGGTGAACGACATCCTGGACGGTGCCCGCCTGGAAGCCGGCAAGCTGCCGCTGGTCATGGCGCCAACCGAACTCGCGCCGCTGGTGCAAGATATCGCCGACCTGATGCGCGCCGGAGCTGCTGAGAAAGGCATCGCCGTCACCGTCGATACCTCTGGCTGGCAGCCAGCGGCGGTTTTGGTCGACGCGATGCGGCTACGCCAGATCATCACCAACCTCGTCTCCAACGCCGTGAAATTTTCCGACCACGGCACCGTCAGCATCCGCCTGCTTTGCCAGGCGCAACGGGACACGCGCGTGGCAGTGACCATCTGCGTGGCGGATGAGGGACCAGGCATCGCCAGCGAGGCGCTGGCCGGGCTATTCACCCGCTTCGGTCAGGCAGAGGGCGGCCGCCGGCGAACCGGTGGCAGCGGCCTTGGACTGGCGATCTCACGTGATCTCGCCCGGCTGATGGGCGGCGATATCGACGCCGCGAGCCAGCGCGGCGAAGGCAGCACCTTCACGCTGCGGCTGACGCTCGAAATCGCGCGCGCGCCTGCGATGCCGGCCGCGGATACGCTGCCCAAGGGGATGGCCAAGGCACTAGACATCCTCGTCGCCGAGGACGACGAGATGAACCGGATGGTCATGGCCAGCTTCCTGCAACCGACCGGCCATCGTTTCCGCTTCGCTCATGACGGGCGCGAGGCCATCGAGGCGACACGGCAGCAGCGCTTCGATGTGATCCTGATGGATGCCAGCATGCCGTTACTGGATGGCGTGGCGGCGACCGCGGCGATCCGCGCGACGGAATCCGGCCAGGGCCGGCATACGCCGATCATTGCCCTGACCGCGCATGCCATGGCCGGCGATCGCGAACGCTATCTGAATGCCGGGATGGATGGCTACGTCAGCAAGCCGATCGACCGCCAGGCGCTGTTCACCGAGATCGATCGAGTGCTGGAAGCAAGGCCATCCTCCGTGGCCACGACGAATGAACTGATGTCTGCCGTGATTTGGCCGCGCTAGAGCGCGATGCGTTGAGGCGGCATCGCCGAAGGCGCTGAATCGCGCGATCCAACAAAGGCTAGAGCGGGCTGCGTGAACGCATGTGAACGCAGCATGAGAGCAGCCTCCGGTCTAATGGATCACGCTGTGATCCATCTTTATGACGCCTCCGCTTCCCATTATGTTTTCTAAAGCAAGTAAACCGTTCAGTTGATTCCAGCTGAACGCATATTGCTCTGAGGCCTTGCGGGCGATGTCCCATCGCCCGGTTTACCGCGCCGAACTGGGGCTGAAACCAGAGGTTTTCTTGGCTTCAAAGCACTGGCCGCGGCACCCGTTCGAGCGCTCGGCACGAGACAAAACATCATGGTGCCAGAGTGAGCTCCATTCCAAGGGATCACGGCGGCATCCATTAG
>CAITYE010000532.1 GCA_903896535.1 uncultured Paracraurococcus sp. | reverse complement strand
GCTCGATACCGCAGCCGGCGCCATTCGCGGCCGACACAATGTGCAGGTTGCAAGCTTCGCGGGCGACCTCGGCGAGGTTGCGGCGCGGGCCGCGCTCCACAAGGCGCATCCCCAGATCGACGTGCTGGTGAACAATGCCGGGGCCATTCCGGGCGGCACCATCGCGGATATCGACATCGCCCGGTGGCAACACGCCTGGCAGCTCAAAGTCTTTGGCTACATCCATCTCTGCCAGCTCTACATGCCGGAGATGGAGGCCAAGGGCGCGGGCGTGATCGTCAATATCATCGGCATGGCCGGTCGGGCGCCACGGGCCGACTACATCTGCGGTGCCGCCGGCAACGCCGCGCTGATCGCCTTCACCGGCGCGCTCGGCGGCCGGTCGCCGGATAGCGGGGTGCGGGTGATGGGCATCGCCCCGGGTGCGACGATGACCGATCGGATCATCACCCTGTCAAAGAGCCGGGCAAAGACCAAGTTCGGCGACGAGAGCCGGTGGGAGGAAATGCTGGCTGGCCTGCCGCTCGGGCGCGCAGGCAAGCCGGAGGAGATCGCCGAACTCGCCGTATTCTGCGCCAGCCCGCGCGGGGGCTATCTCTCCGGCACAACCATCGATGTCGATGCCGGCGCGCAATTCCGCGGCTGATCCAGGCCGCGGGCGATAACGCCCGACCGACTGCGAGAGAGAGCCTAAATGGAATTCCGCCTGAGTGAGACCCAGCGCCAGCTCGTCGCCAGTGTGCGCGAGTTGGCACAGGGCAATTTCCGCAGCCGCGCACTGGGCTGGATGGACGGCACCTTCCCCTGGGAGAACATCAAAGAGCTCGCCGGTCTCGGCGTGCTCGGGATAACGGTGCCGGAAGAATACGGCGGCCTCGGCCTGCCGGTGTTCGAGACGGCGCTGATCCTCGAGGAGATCGCCAAGGTCTGCTACCCGACCGCCATGGCGGTGCTCGGCGAAGCCGGGGTACAGACCCGGGTCATCGCCAAATATGCCCCGGAGGCCATTCGCAGCCGCATTCTGCCGGCGGTCGTGGCCGGCGACTGCATCCTCTCGATTTGCATGACAGAGCCGCATGCCGGCACCGATGTCGCCAACTATCGGACCAATGCCGTCATCAAGGGCGACCGCGTCGTGGTGAACGGCGTCAAGACACTGATCAGCCGCGCCGAGGAGGCGGGGATGTTCATCGTCTTCACCCGCATCGACAGCAAGCCGGGGCGTGAGGGCATTGGGTGCGTGCTGATCGAGCGGGGGACCCCCGGCTTGGAGGTGACCGGCACCTACCACACCATGGGCGGCGAGAACCTGCATGAAGTGCAGTTCAACGACGTCGAACTCCCGCTTGAGAACCTCGTCATCCGCGAGGATGGCTTCAAGCGGCTACTCAGTGCCTTCAACACCCAACGCTGCCTCAACCCGGCGATCTCGTTGGGCCTTGCCGAGGGCGCCTTCGACGAGACCATCCGCTACGTCCGCGACCGGACGATCTTCAAGAAGCCGATCGGCGATTTCCAGGGCGCGCGCTGGAAGCTCGCGGATATGTACAAGGATATCGAGGCCGCCCGCGGTCTGCTCTATCGGGCCTGCTGGACCGCCAACCCCTTCCCCGATCCCTTCCTGGCCGCCACCGCCAAGATCTTCTGCAACGAGATGGCGATCCGCGTCACCAACGAGGGTGTGCAGTTACACGGCGGGTTTGGCTTCACCGATGAGTATCCCGTCTCCCGCCTCTATCGCGGGGCGCGCTACGGCTCGCTCGGTGGCGGTGCGTCGGAGACGTTGCGGGACCTGATCGGGCGCAAGCTGGCCGGCGAAGATCTCGGCCCGGACGGCATCATGGCGCTCGGCTATTTCTGAGCCGGCGCCGCCTCCAGGCACGCCACCAGCATCTGCAACAGCGCCTCGCTGAAGCGGCGCATATTGCCAACCCGATCGCCGTGCCCGGTCTCGATCGTTCCAGCACGGCTGACCGGGCCGGCCACGGCGAAGACGCCATGCCCGGCATGGTGGCCATAACTATTGCCACTTGGGCCGGCCGCCCCCGCCTCGCCCAGGCCCCAGACGGCGCCAAGCCGGGTCCGTGCCCCCTCGGCGAGCAGCACCGCCATGGCCTCGGAAGCACCGGGCGTCGACCGCAGCGTCTCGACCGGGAT
>CAITYE010000531.1 GCA_903896535.1 uncultured Paracraurococcus sp. | reverse complement strand
GGTCTGCTGCTGCTCTGTCTGTTTGCCTGGGTGTGCGGCGGCTGCCGGCGCGGGGTGCGGCCGCGGGTGGTGATCGCCGGGCTGCTCGGGCAGCTTGGCATCGCTGCGGCGCTGCTGCATCTGCCGCCCGCGCGCGCTGTCGTGAGCGCGATTGGCGAGGGCGTGGATGCGCTGGCGCGGGCGACCAAGGCCGGGACCAGCCTGGTCTTCGGCTATCTTGGCGGCGGCCCGGCGCCCTTCGCCGAAGTCCAGCCAGGCAATGGTTTCATTCTATTCTTCCAAGCCCTGCCGCTGGTGCTGGTGGTCGGCGCCCTGTCGGCGCTGCTCTATCACTGGCGAATCCTGCCGCTGGTGGTGCGGGGGCTTGCGGCCGCGCTCGGGCGGCTGTTCGGCCTGTCCGGCGCCTGCAATGTCTCGGTCGCGGCCACCGCCTTCGTCGGCATGGTGGAGGCGCCGCTGCTGATCAAGCCCTGGCTGCCCACGCTGACCCGTAGCGAGCTTTTTGTCTGCATGGTGGCGGGGCTGTCGACCATCAGCGGCAACATGCTGGTGGTCTATGCGACGATGATTGCCCCAGTGGTGCCCGACGCCGCCGGACGGCTGCTGACCGCCAGCTTGGTCGCGGCGCCGGCCGGGATTCTCGCCGCGTTGCTCATGCTGCCGGAGACCACCAAGGCAAGCGACGCGCAGGGCGCCGAAGGCCCGCCGCCCCGGCTTTATGATAGCAGCATCGACGCGCTGTTGCGCGGCACCTCCGAAGGGCTGCAATTGCTGCTCGGCATCATGGCCGCGCTGATCGTCTTCGTGGCGCTGGTCGAGCTGGCCAATATCGTGCTCGAACCGCTGACCGGCCAGACCCTGCAGGGGCTGCTGGGCTGGGTCTTCTGGCCGCTGGCCTGGGCGATGGGCGTGCCGGCGGCGGAATGCGCCACCGTCGGGCGGAGCCTTGGCATCAAGGTGGCGATCAATGAGTTCGTCAGCTACCTCGATCTTGCCAGCGGCGGCGGCGCGGGACTGTCGCCGCGCAGCCGGCTGATCCTGACCTTTGCCTTGTGCGGCTTCACCAATTTCGCCTCCCTCGGCATCATGGTCACTGGCTTGAGCGGGATGGTCCCAACGCGGCGGGCGGAGATCATCGGTCTCGGCCTCCGCAGCCTGCTTGCCGCCAGCATCGCCTGCTGCATGTCCGGCGCAACGATCGGGATCCTGACGCCGCCCTGAGGGCGGTCGGGGTTCCCGCGAGGGGCTGGATGGGCAACAATCCCCCGGGCCCAGGAGACGCCATGAGCAACCTCGTCCATCGCAACCTGCTCGCCGCGCCACCGCTGGCCGCCGGCAGCAACGGCCTTTATCTCTATGACCGCGACGGGCGGGCGATCATCGACGGCTCGGGCGGTGCAGCCGTTGCCTGCATCGGGCATCGCCATCCCAAGGTGATCGCCGCCATCAAGGCGCAGCTCGATACGCTGGATTACGCCCATACCGGCCTGTTTTCCTGCGCCAGCGCCGAACGCCTGGCAGAGATGATGGTCGGGCACGCGCCGGGCGGGCTGACCCATGCCTATTTTTGTTCCTCCGGTTCGGAAGGGAACGAGGCGGCGATCAAGATGGCGCGCCAGTATTTCCTGGAGATCGGCCAGCCCGAGCGGGTGCATTTCATCGCCCGGCGGCAGAGCTATCACGGCAATACCCTGGGTGCGTTGTCGGCCAGCGGCAATGCGATGCGGCGCAAGCCCTATGCACCGCTGCTGTCGCCGGCCTTCCACCATGTCTCGCCCTGCTATGCCTATCGCGACCGGGGCGATGCGGAGACCGAGGCGCAGTACGTCGTCCGGCTGCTGGCGGAGTTGGAAGCCGAGTTCCAGCGCCTCGGCCCGACCAACGTCATCGGCTTCATTGCCGAGCCGGTGGTCGGCGCGACCCTCGGCTGCGTCGCCGCCCTGCCCGGCTATTTTGAGGGCGTGCGGGCGATCTGCGACCGCCATGGCGCGCTGCTGATCCTGGATGAGGTGATGAGCGGCATGGGCCGCACCGGCACGCTGCACGCCTGGGAACAGGAAGGCATCGTGCCAGATATCCAGATCGTCGCCAAGGGCTTGGGCGGCGGCTACCAGCCGATCGGTGGCATCCTGGTCGCTGGACGGGTGATCGAGGGGATCGCCTGCGGCTCCGGCGCTTTCATGCACGGCCATACCTACCAGGCGCATCCAGTGGCCTGCGCTGCCGCGATCGCGGTACAGGAAGTGATGGCCGAGGAAGGGCTGGTGGAGAACTGCCGCGCCATGGGCACGCGGCTGGAACAGCGGCTGATCGAGCGCCTGGGCAATCACCGCCAGATCGGCGACATCCGCGGCCGCGGCCTGTTCTGGGCGGTGGAGTTCGTCACCGACCGTGCCAGCAAGCGGCCCTTTGATCCCGCGCTGAAGCTGCATGAACGCGTGAAGCGCGCGGCCTATGATCGGGGCCTTGCCTGTTATCCCATGGGCGGGACGATCGATGGCCGGCTGGGCGATCACGTGATCCTGGCGCCGCCCTACACGGTCACGCCGGCCGAGGTGGACAGGATCGTCGGGATCTTCGGCGATGCGGTGGATGCGGCGCTGGCCGAAGTGGCGGCAGAGGGGAGAGCATGATGACCCGATGGATCCTGGCGGCCGCCTGCGCGCTGCTGGTCGCCCTGCCGGCCGCGGCGCAGCAGACGCTGGCCGGCGTCAAGCAGCGGGGTGCTTTGAACTGCGGCGTCAGCCAGGGCTTTAACGGCTTTTCCGCCCCCGATAGCCGGGGCGAGTACAAGGGCCTCGATGTCGATTACTGCCGCGCCCTGGCCGCGGCGGTGCTGGGCGACCCGGCCAAGGTGCGCTTCGTGCCGCTGACCGCCCAGGCCCGTTTCACGGCGCTGCAGACCGGCGAAATCGACGTGCTTTACCGGAACAGCACCCAGACCTTCCTGCGCGATACCTCGATCGGCCTGCTGCAGGGGCCGGTAAATTTCTATGATGGCCAGGGCTTCCTGGTGAAGCGCGACCTCAACGTGGCCAAGGTGCAGGAGCTCGACGGGGCGACCATCTGCGTCGCCCAGGGCACGACGCATGAGCTGAACCTGAGCGATGTCTTCCGCACCCGCGGCATCAAGTTCACCGCCGTGGTCTTCGAGCGCATCGATACCATGTACGAGGCCTTCTTCTCGGGCCGTTGCGATGCGATGACGCAAGACGCCTCGGCCCTGGCCGGGGCGCTCAGCGCGGCGCGCAACCCGGCCGGCTACCTTGTGCTGGCGGAGACCATCAGCAAGGAACCACTCGGCCCCTTCACCCGCAATGGCGATGCCGGCTGGAGCCGGATCGTCGAATGGCTGCACATGGCGCTGATCGAGGCGGAGGAGCTGGGCGTGACCCAGGCCAATGCCGCGGATCGGATAAAGGACGCGAACCCGACCGTGCAGCGCCTGCTGGGCACCGCCGGCGAGTTCGGCGGCAAGCTGGGCCTGGAGAATGGCTGGGCGCTGGCGGCGCTGAAGGCGGTCGGCAATTACGGCGAGATCTTTGAGCGCAATGTCGGCGCCACCAGCCCGTTGCAGCTGCCGCGCGGGTTGAACGGATTGTGGACCAAGGGCGGCCTGATGTACGCCATTCCGTTCCGCTGAGTTTCTGCGAGGGAGGCCTGTCGATGCCGGTCAGCCGCGATGACGTCATCGAGGCCTACGCCACTTTCCTGAACCGGGCACCGGAAAGCGAGGCGGTGATTGCCGAGCATATGGCAACGCATGCCGATGCGGAGGTGCTGCGCCTGGCCTTTGAGCAGAGCGAGGAAGGCCGGAAGGGGCAGAATGCGCGCCTGCTGGAGCGGGCATCGCAACCGACGCCCTGGCGCGCGCCGCTGTTCCTCCTAGAGCCGCCGGCCTCGGCGCAGGTGCCCTGGGTCTTCGCCCCGCCCAGCCTTGCCGACCCCGTCTCCCAGCTCTGCACCGAGGCGCAACTCATCGAACCATTGTATGAGGAGCTCTGCGCTGCGCTGGGCATCTCGGCCGCGCGGCACCGTAAAGCCTGGGAGTTCGCCTGGATCGCGGCGGTGCTGCGCAAGGCCGGGCTGCTGCAACCCGGGCGCCGCGCTCTCGGCTTCGGCGTCGGTGGCGAACCTATGCCCGCCTATCTCGCCGGGCGAGGGGTCGAGGTGCTGGCGACCGACGCGCCGATAGAGCGGATCGCCGGCCAGGGCTGGGATTCCACCGGGCAGCATGCCGCCAGCCTCGACCCGCTGCGTCGGCCGGACCTGCTTGCGGAGGAGAGCTTCGACCGGCTGGTGCGGTTCCGCCCGGTCGACATGAACGCGATCCCCGACGAACTCCGGGATTTCGACTTCTGCTGGTCCTCCTGCGCCTTCGAACATCTGGGCTCGATCGAGCATGGGCTTCGCTTCGTCGAAGCGAGCCTGGATACGCTGCGGCCGGGGGGGCTGGCAGTCCATACCACCGAGTTCAACCTCAACTCGAACGACGCCACCGTGGAAACGGCGGGTCTGTCCATCTTCCGCAAATGGGATTTCGAGCGGCTGCTGGACCGTCTGGCACGTGCCGGGCATGCGCCATGGCCACTGAACCTGCATCCCGGCACGGGTCCGATGGACCAGTATATCGACACGCCGCCCTATAGCCTGCCGCACCTCAAGCTGATGGTGGCGGGAGAGGTTACCACGTCGATCGGCATTGTTGTCCGGAAGGGCTGACGCGCCGCGAGACGACAGGAAAGGCCCCTTGGCATGCCCGTGACCCGCGACGATGTCGTCCAAGCCTATCGGCTCATCCTCGGCCGTGCGCCGGAAAGCGAGGCGGTGGTCCAGGGGCATGTGCGCGACCATGCCGATCTCGACGCGCTGCGCCGTGTCTTCCTTGGGTCCGATGAACTGCATGAGCAGCTTGCCCGGCCCGCCGAGGGGTCCGCCGAGCCGCCCCGATTGCCGCTCGATGCCCCGCCGCTGCAGGTCGAGACAGCAACCGACCCCGCCACCCTGGCGCGGCTGATCGGCGAGACGGCCCGCTTCTGGGAAGCGATCGGCGAGACGGCGCCGCATTTTTCCGTCCTTACCGCCCCGGAATTCGCGCCGGACCGAATCGCGGAGAACGAGGCGCGCTTCTTCGCCAGCGCCGAATATGACCGCAATCTTCTCCTCGCCACCCTGGCGCGGGCCGGCCGGAGCCCCGAGGATTTCACCCGCCTGGTCGAATTCGGCAGCGGCGTTGGCCGCATGACCGCCTATTTCGCGCCGCTATTCCGTGAGGTGATCGGTCTCGATATCTCCCGCCCGCATCTGCAATTGGCCGAGGCGACCATGGTCCGGCACGGCATCCGAAATGCGCGCTTCGTGCAGGTCACGGCTGCTGATCTGCATCCGGTCGAGAGCTATGATCTCTGGTTCAGCCGCATCGTGCTGCAGCACAACCCACCGCCGGTGATCGCCCATATCCTTGATCGCATGTTCGCGGGGCTGGCGCCGGACGGTCTCGCGATTTTCCAGGTGCCGACCTATCAGGTTGGCTACCGCTTCGCAGTGGCGGAGTATCTGCGCAGCGATCTCGGGGCGCGGATGGAGATGCACGTGATCCCGCAGCAAGCGGTGCTCGAACTCGCCTGGCGGCGTGGCTGCCGGCTGGTCGAGATGCGCGAGGACAGCGCCGTCTCTGCCAGCCCCGACTGGCTCTCGAACACCTTCGTCTTCCGGAAGGGCTGAGGCGCGGGCGGGTCAGCCGCCGCCGGTCAGCGCCAGTGCGACCCAGGGCTGGGTTTCCGAATTGCCCTCCCCCGAGAGGAAGGAGGTGAGGATTTCGAGGCTGCCCTCCCGCTCCCGCAGGGATCGGCGGAGCTGCTGTTCCATCACGACTTCCAGCATATCGAGCCGTCCCGCCTGCCGGTCGCGGACCGGCGCCAGCACGGCGGCTTCGCTCCGTCGGAGCGTGCCGATCGCCCGCAAGGCCAGCGCGATCGAGAAATTCCAGAGCCCGTTAAAGCAGCGCGCCTCGCCATTCGTGTCCTGGTACACCACGGCGACGGTGTCGAGCTTGCTCACCCCGGCGAATTCATTCCGCACCGTCGCCAGATGCAGCGCGCCCAGCCCGCGTTCCAGCGCTTCGGCGAGTTCGGCATCCTCCAGCACCTCCGCCGCCTGGACCAGGGCGAGCAGCGCCGCCGCCTGGCAGTCGAGGAAGGCGTGCCGGCTGCCTTCCGCCTGCGCCATCAGGAAGATTGAATCCTCCTGGTCGGCAAGCCCGGGGACGCGCCGTTCGAACTCCAGCAGCACCGAGGCGGTACCACGCAGCTCCGTGCGGTAGCGTTCCTCACCGGTCGCGCGCCACATCTCCGCCAGCGATAGCACGACGAAGGCGAGCGGGCGGGAGAAGATTGCCGCTTCTCCCGCCCGATGCGGGGCGAGCAGGTTGGCGGCATAGGCCGTGTGGAAGTGGTCGAACAGGGCGCGACTGCGCGCGGCGATGCCAGCGGCTTCGGCCGGCAGTCCTGGTTGTGACAGGGCGCGGTGGCAGCGCGCGAAGGCCATGAGCTCCGCGCCATAATCGTAGGAGATTGAGAGATCGAGCGGCACGGCGCGTGCATCGCTTGCCGCATGCCGGCGCAGCAGGGCACCGCAATCGGCGACCCGCTCGTAGAAGCCGCCGGAGGTGATGGTCTTGCGCTCCGCTGCGCGCAGCGTCGTGCCGGTGTGCCGGCCTTGAAAAGCGTAATGGCCGACGACGTAGTGCAACAGCCCGGTATCGCGCACCACCGCAACGATGCCCGAGAGGCGTTCCGGCGTCTCTGGGATGCTGTGGACAGCCAGGGCGAAGCCCTTCATCTCCCGCAGCTGGGCGATCGACCAGTAGCGCGCGCCGCCGCACGGCAGGGTTCGCGTGGCTTGTGCCTCGGCAGCAAAGCCCAGCCGCGGCAGCGCCAGCCGTTCAGCGAAGATATGCGTATAGCGCCGTGCTGCACCGGGATCGGAGAGATCGTCATGGCCGATGGTCAGCACGACATCCTCGACCTCGGTGCCCGGGTCGATCGCCAGTTCTGCTGTCACGCCGAAGAAGGTGGAAGCCGCATCAAAGCGATAGGTATAGGTCAGCGTGCCGAGCCTGACCCGCTGGCCTCGCGCCTCGAAGTGCAGCACGCTGCGATGAATCAGCCGCAGCTCCGGCGCATGAAATGCGATCTCGCTCTCGGTGATCGACTCTTCGGCATCCAGCACATAGTTTTCGCCGCGGAAACGGAACTGCACGTAATTGCCGGTCAGTGTCACGTTGCGGGCGGTGCGCCCGTCATGGAACCGCATCCCAACCGAGACGATCCCGCGTGGCAGATCGGCTTCGATATCCAGCAGCCCGTGCCGGAACTGCGCCCGGCCATCGGCATCCGCCACCTGTTCCAGCCGCGGATAGGCTGTGCGGCGGAAGATGAAGTCGCCCTCACAGAGCGATTCCAGGAAGCCGAAGATCTCCGCGCATTCTGCCGGCCAGCGCTGCCAGATGGCGGGATGCGCCAGGAATTCCAGGATTTTCGCGTTGTCGTCGGCCCAGAACCAGCGATCGCCGTCCAGCGGCTGTTCGGTTTCGGCCGCTGCCCGCGACACGCCGCCAGGCGTCACCGGCTGCAGCAGGTGGTGCAGGATGAAAGCTGCATAGGGTTCCGGATCTCGCGGCAGGCTCCGCTTCTCTCGCCCCATCGGTCGACTATCCGTGCCCTGTCATACGCCGCGCCTTGCCTGTAGCGCGGCCGCGAGCGTTCCTTCGTCTAGCACATCCAGCGCGCCGCCGATCGGTACCCCCTGGGCCAGGCGGGTCACGGTGACGCCACTCGGGCGCAGCCGGTCGATGAGGTAATGCGCGGTGGTCGCGCCGTCCACCGTCGCTGGCAGGGCGAGGATCACTTCCTTGACCTCGCCCGCGGCGATCCGCACCAGCAGCGGCTGCACCGAAAGATCCTCCGGCCCGATGCCCGCCAGCGCCGAGAGCATGCCGCCCAGGACGTGATAGGTGCCACCATGCGCATGCGCCCGCTCCAGCGCCCAGAGTTCGGCGACGCCTTCCACCACGCAAACCACCTCGGCATCGCGCTGCGGGTCCCGGCAGATGCGGCACGGGCTCGCGGTATCGAGGTTGCCGCAGGCCGCGCAGGGGCCAACCGCGGCCGCCGCCTGCCGCAGCGCCTCGGCCAGCGGCAGCATCATGCGTTCGGGGTGCAGAAGCATGCGTAACGCCGCCCGCCGCGCGCTCCGCCGGCCGAAGCCCGGCAGCCGCGCCAGCAGGTCGACCAGATGCTCGATCGGGTCGGGCGACGGCACCTAGAAGGGCAGCTTGAAACCGCCGGGCAGCCCACCCGGCAGGTTGAGCCCGGCGGTCGCCTTCTGCATCTCCTCAGCCATCATCGCCTCGACCTTCTGCTTCGCATCGGCATGCGCGGCGATCAGCAGATCCTCCAGCACCTCGCGATCTTCGGCGGTCAGCAGGGAGGGGTCGATGCTGACCCGCCGCAGATCCCCTTTGCCGGTGAGCATGAGCTTGACCATGCCGGCGCCAGCCTGCCCCTCCACCTCGGTTGCCTCCAGCTTCGCCTGCATCTCCTGCATGCGGGTCTGCATCTGCTGGGCCTGCTTCAGCATGTTGCCGAGATTCTTCATGGCTGTTCCCTAGAGCGCGATGCGTTGCGGCGGAATCGCCGAAGGCGCTGAATCGCGCGATCCAACAAAGGCTAAAGCGGGCTGCGTGAACGCATGTGAACGCAGCATGCTCTAAGGCCCGTCCTCGGGCGGTGGCACATCGTCGAAATCCTGCGGCTCGGCGAACTCGGCCGGCGGGATGTCGCCTGGCTCGCCCTCCGGCAACTCCTCCGCCCGGGCCAGCGCCGGCCCTGCCGTCAGCCCATAGGCATCCGTCGCGGCATCGCGCACCGCTTCGATGCTCGTGCCGGGAAAGGCGGCCAGCACCGCCTGGACCAGGGGGTGGCTCTCCGCCAGTGCGCGCCGGCCGGCCTCTGCCGTTCGACCCTGCTGGGCAAGCGTCGGCTCGCCCTCGGCATTGGTCAGGGTGATGGTCCAGCGCGCGCCGGTCTGGTCCTGCAGCAGCGCGGCAAGGTCGGCGGCCAGCCCGCGCGGCGCATCGGGTGCCACCCGCAGCTCGATCCGCCCCGGCGCGAAATGCACGAGATGTGCGCTGTGGACCAGGTAGGCATGCAGCAACGGCTTGCGGCCGGAGGCCAGCGCCACGACATCGCGCCAGCCCTGCGGCTGCGTCAGCACGGGCGCCGCAGCCGCCGCCACCGCGCCGCCGCCGGCCACAGCGCGCAGACCGCCGCCGCC
>CAITYE010000530.1 GCA_903896535.1 uncultured Paracraurococcus sp. | reverse complement strand
CGCGGTCTTGGCATCAGTCGGGCTTTCGAAGACCACGATATCGATCTTCATGCCCTCCGGCTGGAACCGGTCGTACATGTAGGGCGCGATCGAATGGATCAGCCGCAGGGCGCCGACCTTGATGGTGATGGCCTGCGCGCGAAGCGCCGGGGCAGCAAGCAGCAGCGGCCCGGCACCTAGGCCTGCGCCAAGCAATGTGCGGCGGCTGAGGGACACGATGTTGTTTCTCCCGGTCATTTGTCGTGGGCTGTATGCGCCTTGATAAGCAACAGCCGTGCCGGTGAGGAACGCTGAAACGAGCCCAGGCGGTATTCGTCGCGCTGAGTTCGCCCGAAGGCGAGTCGCTATCCGAGACACGTACAAATAAAGCGGAGACGCGCGCCGAACCGTTAAGGCTTCCTGAGCCTTATCGAAGCGGCGGTACCACGACCCAAAAGCCTCTTTGACGAAAATTTAGGCGAAGGTGGTCACTACGCTTGCAATTCCCGGATCGGGTTGCCTCTCAGGTAAGCTTCAATCACCGCGACGGCATCCGCGTAATAGGTTCGATAATTTTCCTCGGTCGCGTAGCCGAGATGAGGTGTCAGCACGGTATTCGGCGCCTCGAGGAGGGGATGGCCGAGCGGGAGCGGCTCCACCTCGAAGACGTCGAGGCCGGCACCAGCGATCGCGCCGGATTTCAGCGCGGCGATCAGCGCCGCCTGATCGATCAGCGGCCCCCGGCTGGTATTCACGATCACCGCAGAGGGCTTCATCCAACCAATCTCCGTCGCACCCACGGTACCGCGACTGCGATCGGAGAGCACGAGGTGCAGGCTGATAACATCGGCCTCCCGGAACAGAGTTTCTTTCGTGACCTTGCGGGCGCCGATTTCGGCGGCGCGGGCTTCGGTCAGGTTCTGGCTCCAGGCGATGACGTTCATGCCAAACGCTTGGGCCACCTTTGCGACGCGACCGCCGAGATTGCCGAGACCGAGCAGACCGAGCGTCTTGCCCTCTGCCGTCTGGCCGAGTTTCGATTGCCAATACCCGGCCCGGAGCGATGCCTCTTCCCCGGGCAGGCGCCGCAACAGGTTCAGAATCAGGCCCCAGGTGATCTCCACCGTCGGCGCGCCGAAGGAGCCAGTGCCGCAGACCGTGATGCCACGCTCGGCGCAGGCTTTGAGGTCGATGGATGCATTCCGCGCCCCGGTCGTGATCAGCAGTTTCAGGTTGGGCAGCCGTTCCAACAGCTCGCGCGGGAACGGCGTACGCTCACGCATGATCAGCAGGGCATCGAGCGGCGCCAAACGCTCGACCAGCTTTTCGCGATCGGTCAGCGTGGTGCGGTACACCTCGATCTGCAGGCTCTCCGGCAAGCGGTCCCAGGGGCCGAACTGCAGGGCGACGCCCTGATAATCGTCCAGGATGCCCAGGCGCATCAGGTCAGGCATGTGCGTTTCCTCCTTTAGGCCTTAGCGCTCGGAGGGCGTTCAGGATGACTGCGACGTCGATCGCTTCCTGGAACACCGCCCCTTGTACTGGCGTCAAGCCCCCGGCAGCGGCGACCAGCATCCCAGCCAACGAAAGCCCGATGCCAGCGGCAACGCTTTGCAGGGCAATGTCACGGGCCCGGCGGGCGATCCGCAT
>CAITYE010000529.1 GCA_903896535.1 uncultured Paracraurococcus sp. | reverse complement strand
GCTCACGGCGATCTGCGCCGGCTATGGCGGCTATCTGCGCGCGCCGCTCGGCTGGGCGCTGCGGGGGCTGTTGCTGGCGGCCGGGCTGGTCGCCGCCTTCCTGCACGACCTGCCGGATCCTGCCCGGCTCGGCCTCGCCGGCGCGGCGCTGGCGCTGACCGCCCTGCTCTCACCCATGCTGGCCCGCCGGGCCTGATACGGAGACCCACCATGCGTCACCTCGTTGTCCTGGCCCTTGCGCTGCTGCTGGGCATTCCCGAGGCCACCGCCCAACAGGGCGCCACGGCCGGGCCGACCCTGGCTGCGGTGCGCGCACGCGGGGTGCTGTCCTGCGGCATCTCGACAGGCGATCCCGGCTGGTCGGCGCCCGATCGCACCGGCCAATGGCAGGGGGTGGATACCGATATTTGCCGCGCCGTCGCCGCCGCCGTGCTGGGGGATGCGTCCAAGGTCGCCTGGCAGCATTTGACGGGGCAAAACCGCTTTCCCAGCCTGACCGGCGGCCAGGTGGACATGCTGACCCGCACCACCACCTGGACCTTCCTGCGCGATACCTCGCTTGGGATGAATTTCACCGCCCCCTATTTCCACGACGGGCAGGGTTTCCTGGTGAAGGCCTCGGCCGGGCTGCGCGCGGCGCGGGAGTTGGCCGGGGCAAGCATCTGCTTCGTCTCTGCCTCCACCCACGAACTGAACCTCACCGACTGGATGCGGCGGGAGAAGCTGGCCTTCACCCCGGTCATCTTCGCCGACAAGGACGAGGCGCGCCGCGCCTATGAGGCCAATCGCTGCGACAGCTACACGGGCGATGCCAGCCAACTCGCCGCCGTGCGCGCCGGCTTCACCAATCCCGCCGAGCATGTGCTGCTGCCCGACCGGATCAGCAAGGAGCCCTATGCGCCGGCGGTGCGCCAGGGCGACGACCAATGGTTCGACATCGTCCGCTTCGTCGTCTACGGGCTGATCGAGGCTGAGGAGCTGGGCATCACCCGCGCGGAGGCGGAACGGCTGGCCGGGGTCTCCGAAAGCCCGGCGGTGCAGCGCCTGCTGGGGCGGACCGGCGATCTCGGCCCCTCCCTTGGCCTCGACCGCGCCTTCATGCTCAACGCCATCAAGGCGGTGGGGAATTACGGCGACATCTATGATCGCCACCTCGGCAAGGACAGCGCCGTGCGGCTGCCGCGCGGGCTGAACGAGCTGTGGACCCGGGGCGGGCTGATGATCGCCCCACCGATGCGGTGAGCGCTGGCATTGGCCGCGGCGCCCGTTCGGGCGCGCGGCCCGAGGCGTCGCCTCGTGCCGCGGGGGTCAGGGCCGTTCGGAGATCAGCCGGGCGCGGACCGTGCCAGGCAGCGCCCGCAGCTCCGCCAGGATCGCCTCGGCATGCGCGTGCGCGCCGACGCTTTCGACCACCACATACCCCAGCTCGCCCTGGGTCTGCAGGTACTGCGCGGCGATGTTGAGGCCGCGCTTGGCAAAGCAGTCGTTGATCCGGGACAGCACGCCCGGCGCGTCGCGATGCAGATGCGTCCAGCGCGCGCCGGAGGGGCGCGGCGGCAGTTGCACCTGCGGGAAGTTCACCGCGCCGAGCGTGGCACCGCTGTCTGAATAATCGATCAGCTTGCGCGCGACCTCCTGGCCGATGCGGGACTGCGCCTCGACGGTCGAGCCACCGATATGCGGCGTCAGGATGCAGTTCGGCAGCCCCTGCATGGGCGAGACGAAGCGCTCGCCATTGCGCACCGGCTCCTCCGGGAAGACATCGGCCGCGAAACCGCCGAGCTGGCCGCCGCGCAGCGCCGCGGCGGCGGCGTCGAGATCGACCAGCGCACCGCGGGCATTGTTGATCAGGATCGCCCCGGGCTTCATCCGCGCGATCTCCCGCGCGCCGATCATGCCGTTGGTCTCCGGCGTCTCCGGCGTGTGCAGGGTGACGATGTCGGAGGTCGCCAGGAGCTCGTCGAGCGTCGCGAGCGGGGCGGCGTTGCCGTGCGGCAGCTTGGTGGTGTGGTCGAAATAGACCACCCGCATGCCGAAGGCTTCGGCCAGCACCGAGAGCTGGCTGCCGATATTGCCGTAGCCGACGATGCCCAGGGTGCGGCCCCGCACCTCGAAGCTGCCCTCGGCGGATTTGTCCCAGCCGCCGGCATGGGCCGAGACGGAGCGGTCGGGGATGCGTCGCAGCAGCATCACCAGCTCGCCCATCACCATCTCGGCGACCGAGCGGGTATTCGAGAAGGGGGCGTTGAAGACCGGAATGCCGCGATGCGCGGCCAGGTCGAGATCGACCTGATTGGTGCCGATGCAAAAGCACCCCACGGCGATCAGCCGGTCCGCGGTCTCCAGCGGCAGGCCACGCAGCTGGGTGCGGGAGCGGATGCCGAGCATGTGCACGCCAGACAGCGCCTCGGCCAGCGCCGCCCCGTCGAGTGCCTTGCCCACGCGCGTGATATTGCCATATCCGGCCCCGCCCAGCAGGTCGACCGCGCTGTCGGCGATGCCTTCCAGAAGCAGGATGCGAATGCGGTCCTTGGGCAGGGAAATGCGGTCGGACATGGCGGCCTCCGGGCGGCGGGCCGCCTTCTACCCGGCTGCCGGCGATGATGCCAGCGGAACCTCTCGGGTGCGGTAGCGGGAGAGCTCCTGGCCGGCCGGAACCTTCTGAAAAATCAGAAAATAGGAGTGATTCTTCCGCGCATGGACCTGCCGGACCAGCCGGGCGACCCCCGGGGTATTGCTGCGGACCAGCACGAACAGATCGCGGGCGTAAAACCCCATGGTGGCCAGCCCGGAGATGATTTGCACATGCGTCAACTCCTGGCGGTTGGCGCTGACCTCGTCCTGGCATTTCACCACCAGGATGCCGTGATCGATCAGTACCCGCCGCGCCTCGCGCGCCGCGGCCAGGTAGAGATCGATCACCGCCTGGTGCCAGCGCCCGCCGCCCGGCGCCGCGCGCTCGCCGCCCGCCGCGTAGTAGTCGCGCAGCGTGCGATGGCTGCCGGTGCCGGCGCGGGTTGCCGCCTTGGGGCGCAGCAGCCCCTCCATATAGGGCGGGTCGAGCACCACCGCCTCCAGGCTGGCATCGGCATAGGGCAGGGCACGGCAATCGGTCCCGGTCGCGAGGTCGGAGGCGAATAGCCGGTAGCGCCCTTCCGGGACACGCCGCCAGAATACGCCCTGGCCATGGGTGACATCGGCCACCCGGGCGCCTGGCGGCACGTGCAGGGCCATGACTTGCGCAAAGAGATCGGCATTGGCGCCGTGGTGGGCGGAGAGCACGACATCGGTGCTGGCGCTGCCGCCCTGCACCCGGCGCCGGCCCGGCGGGGGTGGGTCGCTCATGCCGGCGCGGCGCGCAGGCTGCGGATTTCCGCCGCCAGCCGTTCGGCCGGCGGCGCCGCCTCCCAGGTCACGGGCAGGGCGATGGCGGCGGCCAGCCGGCGCTTGTAGTCGGCGCGCGGGATTTCATGCGCGCCGAATTGGGAGAGATGCTCGGTCAGGAACTGGCTGTCGAGCAGCGCGTAGCCGCCCAGGCGCAGCCGCGCCACCAGATGCACCAGCGCGACCTTGGAGGCATCGCGCACCCGGCTGAACATGCTCTCGCCGAAGAAGACGCCACCGATGGTTACGCCATACAGCCCGCCGACCAGCGCCCCGGCCTGCCAGACCTCGATCGAATGGGCGTGGCCGTCGCGGTGCAGCGCGGTAAACAGGCGTTCGATATCGGCGTTGATCCAGGTATCCTCCCGCCCCGGCGCGGGGGCAGCGCAGCCGGCGATGGCGGCGGCGAAATCGCGGTCGGCCGTCACCTCGAATGCGGCGCCGAGCACGCTGCGCAGCAGCCGCTTCGGCACATGGAAGCCGGCATCGAGGGGGATGATCCCGCGCCGTTCCGGGTCCAGCCAGTAGAGCCGATCGCTGCCACGGCTTTCGGCCATTGGAAAGAGGCCGGCGCGATAGGCGCGGACCATCAGCTCGGGCGTGATCTCGGGCTGGCGACGACTCATCCTGGCCAGCCTATCGCAGGCCGGGGGCGGAGGTCACCCGCCCTGTCGCCCCGCGACGAAGCGTTCCAGCCAATGGATCGTGTAGTCACCGGCCTGGAATTCGGCATCCTCGACGATGGCACGGTGCAGCGGCAGCGTGGTCGCGATGCCATCCACCACCATCTCGGCCAGCGACCGGCGCAGCCGTGCGATGGCCTCGGCCCGGGTGCCGCCATGCACCACCAGCTTGGCGATCAGGCTGTCGTAGTGGGGCGGCACGACATAGCCGGAATAGAGCGCGCTATCGACACGGACGCCGAGCCCGCCCGGGGCGTGATAGGTGCCGACCCGCCCGGGGCTGGGGGCGAAGCTCTGCGGGTCCTCGGCGGTGATCCGGCATTCGATGGCATGGCCGTGGAAGCGAACATCAGACTGGTCGTAGCCCAGCGGCTCGCCGGCGGCGACGCGCAGCTGTTCCTTCACCAGGTCGATCCCGCAGACCATCTCGGTCACCGGATGCTCGACCTGCAGGCGGGTGTTCATTTCGATGAACGCGAACTGGCCGTCCTGCCACAGGAACTCCAGCGTCCCGGCATTGCGGTAGCCAAGCTCGCGCAGCGCCCGCGTGACCTGCGCGCCGAGCGCGTCGCGATCGGCCTGTCCCAGCACGGGGGAGCCGGCCTCCTCCAGCAGCTTCTGGTGACGGCGCTGCAGGGAACAGTCGCGTTCGCCGAAATGCACGACATTGCCGTGGGTATCGGCCAGCACCTGCAACTCGATATGCCGCGGTCGGTCGAGGTATTTCTCCAGATAGACCTCGTCATTGCCGAAGGCCGCCTTGGCCTCGGCGCGGGCGAGGCGCCAGGCGTCCTCCAACTCGGATTCGGCGCGGGCCACCTTCATGCCGCGCCCGCCACCACCCGCGGCCGCCTTGATCAGCACCGGGTACATCACCTCCTGGGCGACGATGCGGGCTTCCTCGAAGGTGGCCAGCGCGCCGAGCGAGCCCGGCACCAGCGGCACGCCCAGCCGGCGCATGGCGTCCTTGGCGGCGATCTTGTCGCCCATCATGCGGATATGCCCGGGCGTCGGGCCGATGAAGGTCAGCTGATGCGCCTCCACCATCTCGGCGAAATCGGCGTTCTCGGACAGGAAGCCGTAGCCGGGGTGGATGGCGTCGGCGCCGGTGATCGCCGCGGCCGACAGGATCGCTGCCATGTTCAAATAGCTGTCGCGGGCCGGCGGCGGGCCGATGCAGACGCTTTCATCCGCCAGGCGCACATGCATCGCGGTTGCATCCACGGTCGAGTGCACAGCGACCGTCGCGATGCCCATTTCCTGGCAGGCGCGGTGGATGCGCAGCGCGATTTCGCCGCGATTGGCGATGAGGACCTTGCGGAGCGGCATGCCTTAACCCGCCCGCGGCGCCGCGGCGGGGGGCGTCATTCGATGATCAACAGCGGTGCGCCGTACTCGACCGGCGCGCCGCTCTCGATCAGGATGCGCGTCACCGTGCCGGCGCGCGGTGCCTTGATCTGGTTGAAGGTCTTCATCGCTTCGATCAGCAGTACGGTCTGGCCCTGTTCGACCCGCGCGCCGAGGCTGACATAGGCCGCCTGGCCGGGCTCGGGCGAGAGGTAGGCGACGCCGACCATGGGCGAGGTCACGAGGCCTGGGTGTTCATCGTCCGGGACCTGGGCGGCGGGCGGGACGCCGATGGGTGCCGCGCCGGGCGCGGCCGGGGCGGGTGCCCAGGCCATGGGCGGCAGCGCCGCCGCCGGGGCGATCACCGGCGCCGGCAGCTGGCGCGCGAGCCGGATGCGGCTTTCCTTATCGACCAGTTCGATCTCGGTCAGCTCGGTATCCCGTAGGATTTCCGCCAGCGCCCTGATCGTCGCCGGATCGAATAATAGGCCGCCGCTCATACCTCGTCGTCCTCGGTCACCGCGCCGAGCAGTTCCGCCATCGCTTGCAAGGCCAGCGCATAGCCCCGCACGCCAAGCCCGGCGATCACCCCGGTCGCCGCCTTGGAGACGTAGCTGTGGTGGCGGAATTCCTCGCGCCGGTGGATATTTGTGATGTGCACCTCAATCACCGGCAGCCCGACCGCGAGCAGCGCATCGAGCAGGCCGATCGAGGTGGTGGTATAGCCAGCCGGGTTGATGACGATGCCGGCGGCCCGGCCGCGGCATTCCTGCACCCAGGTGATCAGCTCACCTTCCCCGTTGGTTTGGCGGAAATCGATGGCGAGGCCGAGCGCCTCGGCGGTCTCGGCGCAGAGCGCCTCGACGTCATCAAGGGTTGAATGGCCGTATTTTTCCGGCTCCCGCATGCCCAGCATGTTCAGGTTGGGGCCATTGAGGACGACGATCAGGGGAGGAATCACGGGGCGTTGTCCGCGCAAAGTCAAGGCTGTGCGCTAGCACGGGCGGATTTGCGCAAGCAAGCCGAAGCGGCGGGCACCGCTTGTCCGCCGGCCGGCGCTTCGCCATCTTCCTCCCATGCGAGTCTCCGCCAGCCAGATCGGCATTACCGTGAACGATGAGCCGCGCCAGGTGCCGGCCGGGGCGACGCTGGCAAGCCTGCTGGTCGATATCGGCCTCGATACCCGCAAGGTCGCGGTCGAGCGCAACCTGGAAATCGTCCCCCGCTCCGCCTATGCCGAAACCGCGCTCGCGGCCGGCGACCGGCTGGAGATCGTGCATTTCATTGGCGGAGGTTGAGCATGCCGGACCCCACCGCGGTCGCCGAAGAGGCGGGCTGGAGCGTGGCCGGGCGGCAGTTCCGCTCCCGCCTCATTGTTGGCACGGGCCGCTACAAGGATCTGGAGGAGACCGGCCGGGCGATCGAGGCCTCGGGGGCGGAGATCGTCACGGTCGCGGTGCGGCGGGTCAATCTCGGCGATCCCAAGGCGCCGATGCTGCAGGACTACGTCGACCCCAAGCGCTACACCTACCTGCCCAATACCGCCGGCTGCTTCACCGCCCAGGACGCGGTTCGTACCCTGCGGTTGGCCCGTGAGGCCGGCGGCTGGAACCTTGTGAAGCTGGAGGTGCTGGGTCCGCCGCCCTTCCTCTATCCCGACATGCGCGCTACCTTCGAAGCGCTGGAGGCGCTGCTGAAGGATGGCTTTGAGGTAATGGTCTACTGCTCGGACGACCCGATCGCCGCCAAGCGGCTGGAGGAGATGGGCGCGGTCGCGGTCATGCCGCTCGGTGCGCCGATCGGCTCCGGTCTCGGCATTCAGAACCCGGTGATGATCCGGGCGATCATCGAAAACGCCAAGGTGCCGGTGCTGGTCGATGCCGGGGTTGGCACCGCCAGCGATGCGGCGATCGCCATGGAATTGGGCTGCGAGGCCGTGCTGATGAACAGCGCCATCGCCCATGCCCGGGACCCGGTGACCATGGCCCGCGCGATGAAGGCGGCGGTCGAGGCCGGGCGGCTGGCCTACCTCGCCGGGCGGATGCCACGGCAATACGCCGCCGATCCATCGAGCCCGCTGCACCGGGGCATCATCGGTCGGAACTGAAGCCAGGGAGGGCGGGATGATGGCGCGCGCCTCGCGCATCCGGGCGACTGGCAGCCTCGCCGCCCTGCTGCTGGCCGCTGCCGGGCCGGCGCCCATCGCGGTGCCCGTCTCGGTGCCTATGGCGGCGCAGGGCTGCCTTGGCTGCCATGGGCCGGCCGGCCAGGGCAGCGGCGCGGTGCCGCCCCTGGCCGGGCGCCCGGCGAGCGAGATTGTCGTGGCGTTGCGGGAATACCAGGCCGGGCAACGCCCAGCGACGATCATGGACCGCATCGCACGCGGCTATACCGAGGCCGAGATCGCCGCGGCCGCGGCCTATTTCGCCGCGCGTTGAGGCCCGCCATGCGCCTCGGCCGCCGCGCCGCGCTCGGCGCCCTGCTGCTGCCCCGCCTGGGCCGGGCCAGCGCGGCGGCGCGGCTGATTGTTGTGGGCGGCGGCTTCGGCGGCGCTGCGGCGGCCCGCTATGCCCGCGCCGCCTGGCCGGCCCTTGCGGTGACGCTGGTTGAGCCGCGCCCGCGCTTCGTCACCTGCCCCTACGGAAACTTGCTGCTGGCCGGCCTGCGCGGGCTGGAGACGATCACCTTCGGCTATCAGGCGCTGCGGGCTGAGGGCATCGCCATGGTCGAGGACCGCGTCGCGGCGATCGATCCGCCAGCGCGTCGACTGCGGCTCTCGGGCGGGGAGACGCTGGGCTACGACAAGCTGATCCTCTCCCCGGGCATCGGCCTGCGCTGGGGGGCGCTGCCCGGCTATGACCGGGCGGCGGCGGAGATTTTCCCGCATGCCTGGCTCGGCGAGGACGGGGCGCAATTGCTGCTGCTGCGCCGGCAG
>CAITYE010000528.1 GCA_903896535.1 uncultured Paracraurococcus sp. | reverse complement strand
GCGGGAGGGCTGAGGGCCATGGTTCAGACCCGCTCGATCGCCCGGGTACCGAACAGCCCGTAGGGTTTGATCAGCAGGATCAAGATCAGCGCATAAAAGGGTGCGACAGTATACATGTTACCCCAATGCAGCCATTCGGCATCAACATACTGCGCCAAATTTTCGAGCACGCCGACGATCAACCCGCCAAGTACCGCGCCCACGACACTGTCCAAGCCGCCGAGGATCACCGCAGGGAATACCTTGATGCCGTAGAAGGACAGCGCCGAGGAGACGCCGTTGACGATCCCGACCACAACGCCTGCCACCGCCGAAACCAAGGCAGAGATGGCCCATGACATGGCGAAGACCCGTGGCACCGAAATACCAAGCGATTGTGCCACCTGCTGATCGAAGGCCGTCGCGCGCATCGCCAGCCCGTGCTTCGAGGCGGTAAAAAACCAGGCAAAGCCAAACATGATCAACACCGAGATGCCCAGCGAAAGCAAATAGGCGGTCTGAATCTGCAAACCTAAGATCAGCACCCGGTCGGTCGGAAAAATCGGCGGGAAGGGTTTGGCAAAGACCCCGAAGATCCACTTCATCAACGCCTGGAAGAAAATACCAAGCCCGATCGTCGCCATGATGACGCTGATCACAGGTTCGCCGATCAAGGGCCGCAGCACGACGACCTGCAGGATGATCCCGAACAGCGTCATGAAGGCCAGCGTCATCAGGAAACCGGCCCAGAACGGCAGGTGAAACTCGCTCAGCAGCCACCAGCAGACCCAGGCGCCGACCAGCAAAAACTCGCCTTGGGCAAAGTTTACCACCTGGCTCGCTTTGTAGATCAGCACAAAGCTCATCGCGACCACACCATAAAGCGCGCCGACGATCAGCCCGTTCAGGATCAGTGGCAGCAGCAATGACCAGTCCATCGCGTTACTCCGCTGCCTGGGACAGGTGAGGCACGGTCGAGACGACCCGGAGTGTGGTCCGGATCCGCTGCTTGGTGCCGTCCTGGAAGGTGATCGTGGTATCGACCGGGATCGATGTCTCCCCACGGTAAAGCGCTTCAATGATCTCGCCGTATTTCTGGTTGATGACCCCGCGCCGTACCTTGCGGGTACGGGTCAGCTCGTCGTCATCCGCGTCCAGTTCCTTGTACAACAGCACGAAGTCGCGGATGCGCTGCGGGTCGGGCAGGGTCGCATTCACCTTGGCAACCTCCGCCGCCAGCAGCTCAACCACCTCCGGTCTCGTCGATAGGTCCGTATAGGTGGTGAACGCGATGCGGTTGCGCTCCGCCCATTTGGAGACGATCGGGAAGCGGATGCAGATCATCGCCGCCAGATGGGACCGCCCATCCCCCAGCACCACGGCTTCGGCCACATAGGGCGAGAATTTCAGCTTGTTCTCGATGTATTGTGGGCTGAAGCGCTCCCCGCGGGCGGTCGTCGCCATGTCCTTGATGCGGTCGATCACCACCAGATGACCCTTGGCATCGAAATAGCCAGCATCGCCCGTGTGTAGCCAGCCATCTCGCATGTCGGGATTCTCCGGCATACCAAAATAGCCAGTGAACATATTGGGATGGCGCGTCACGATCTCGCCCAAGCCGTTCGGGTCGGGATGTTCGATCCGGGTTTCAATCGCCGGATTAAACGCGACCCCCACGGTTTCCTGGTCCACCTCGTCAGCCCGATGCACCGTATAGGCGCCGAGCGTCTCGGTCTGGCCGTAGAGTTGGCGCAGCGGCACCCCCATGGCGCGGAAGAACCGAAAGGTATCGGGGCCCAGGGCAGCGCCGCCAGTGGCCGCCGAGCGGAGATTGGTGAAGCCCAGCCGGTCGCGCAGCGCGCGGAACAGCAGCTGTTCGGCGAGCGGGCTGCGCCGCCCCTGATCGAGCGCCGCGAGACCATGCCGCATACCCAATTCATAGGCCCGCCGCTTAAGCGGGGAAGCATCCATCACCTTGGCCCGCACATCAGCGGCGATGGACTCCCAAAGCCGCGGCGCAAACAGCACGAAACTGGGACCAATCTCGCGAAAATCGGCCATCATCGTCTCCGGTTCCTCGACGAAGTTGACCCTCATGCGCGCGAGCAACCCCCAGCCCACTGCGTAAATCTGTTCCATGATCCAGGGCAGCGGCAGGACCGAGACATATTCATCCTGAGGCCCTTTGGGATCGGCCTCAAGATACGCGGCACAATGACGGATTAGCGCCCCGGCGGTCAGCATCGCCAGCTTGGGCCGCGCCGTGGTACCGGACGTCGTACAGAGGATGGCGACATCCTCGCCGCGGGTGGCGGCGACCAGAGCGTCCCAACGTGACGGGTCAGCGGCATGCGCCGCATCGCCGCGCGCCAGCAACTCGCTCATCGCCAGCAGGCGCGGATCGTCGTATTTCCGGATGCCGCGCGGATCGCAATAGATAATATGCTGCAGGCTTGGCGCGCGGTCGCCGATCCCGAGCAGCTTGTCGACCTGCTCCTCATCCTCGGCGATCACCGCCGAGACTCCGGCATACGCCAGAAGATAAGCGACCTCATCGTCGAGCGAATCGCGATAAAGACCGAGCGAACGCGCGCCGATCGCATGCGCTGCAATCTCGCCCATCACCCATTCCGGCCGGTTATCGCCGATCATCCCGACCACATCCGCCGCGCCAAGCCCGAGGCCATGCAGGCCGAGCGCGATCGCCCGCGTGCGGGCCGCATACTCAGCCCAGGTAATGCTGCGCCAGATTCCGAATTTCTTCTCCCGCAGCGCCACCTCCGCGGGATATGCGGCGGCATTGCGCAGCAGCAGTTTCGGCAGGGTATCGGCGCCGGTCATGCCGCCACCTCCGCATTCACCTCATCCCCCTCCCCCAGATAGGCACGGCGGACCTGCGGATCCGCGAGCACTGCTTCGGGTGTCCCATCGGCGATCTTGCGTCCGAAATCCAGCACCATCACCCGATGGGAGATGTCCATAACCACGCTCATGTCGTGCTCGATCATCAGCACGGTCATGCCCCATTCCTCATTGAGGTCGAGGATGAAGCGGGCCATGTCCTCCTTCTCTTCGAGGTTCATGCCCGCCATCGGCTCATCGAGCAGGATCAGTTTCGGCCGCAGCGCGACGGCGCGGGCCAATTCGACCCGTTTGCGCAGGCCGTAAGACAGGGTCCCAGCCGTTGCCTTGCGGACATGCTGGATTTCCAGGAAGTCGATGATTTCCTCGACCTCTCGCCGATGCGCGATCTCCTCGCGCTCGGCCCCGGTGAACCAATAAGGCATGCCGGACAGAAAGCCCCGGCGGAGCAGGTGGTGACGGCCGACCATGATGTTATCGAGGACCGTCATGTGCCCGAACAGCGCGAGGTTCTGGAAGGTACGACCGAGCCCAATTGCCGCGCGCTTGCGGGTCGGCAGGCGCGTGATATCGGCCCCCTCAAAATGGATTGTCCCCTCCGTCGGCTGGTAACGACCGGAGATGCAATTGACCATGGAGGTCTTGCCGGCACCGTTGGGTCCAATGATCGAGAAGACCTCGCCCCGGCGAACTTCGAAGGTCACCTCGGTCAGCGCCCGCACACCGCCAAAGCGCAGCGAAATACCCTCGACGGCGAGGATCGGTGCCTCAGCGGCCATGAGTAATCGGACTGGGTGGCGCTTGGTGGCTGGCGCGCACGGCCTTCCTCCCGGACGGCCTTGGCTGCCGTCTCTCTAGAAACGAACATAAGTTAGTTTCTGGCTTGACCGCAAGCGAGAAGGCATCAAACGATTCAAGCGAGAGGGACATCGCGAAAGGAACTGCGTTTGCCGCGTACCGCAGGCTCCCGGGGCGCCCGCACCGCGGCGGCAATCCGCCGTGCCGGCTTGAAACTCATCGCCCGGCATGGCTTCGCCGCAATGAATCTGCGCGAACTGGCTGCCGAGGTCGGTATCCAGCCCGG
>CAITYE010000527.1 GCA_903896535.1 uncultured Paracraurococcus sp. | reverse complement strand
GGCCGGCCTCGGCCAGGGCGGCGCGGGCGACCAGCGCGGCCGCACGGGCGCGGGCGGAGATCGGCACCAGCCGCTCCCGCCCGCCCTTGCCGCGGATGGCGAGCAGGGGCTGGTCCTCGCGCAGCGCCGCGGTGGGCAGGCTGACCAGTTCGCTGGCGCGCAGGCCGGCGCTGTAGAGCAGCTCGATCGCCGCCCGCGCCTCGGCACCGCGATAGCCGGGCAGTTGGGTGGCGGCGGCGATCAGGGTCTCGACCTCGGCCTCCGAGAGGGCGCGCGGCAGGGAGGGGCCGGCGCGCGGGGCGGCGATCAGCTCTGTCGGGTCGTCGCGCCGCACCCCTTCCTGCGCCAGGAAGCGATGGAACTGCCGTAGCGCCGAGAGCCGCCGCGCCTGGCTGCGCGGGGCCAAGCCACGGTCGGCGAGGCCGCGCAGGAAGCCTTGCAGATCCGCCGTGGCCGCCGCGACGGGAGAGAGGCCGCGGGCCTGGCAATGGGCGAACCAATCGGCGAGGTCGGCGCGGTAGGCCGCCAGCGTATTGCGCGCCGCGCCGCGCTCGGCGGCCAGCATTTCGAGGAAGGCTTCGAGGTGGCGCGCCGCCAAGACCGTTCAGCGCGGCTGGAAGCGGTCGTTGGGCAGGCTGCGTTCGACCGGCACGGGGCGCACGTCCGGCGGGAAGGCGCCAAGGGCGAGCAGCCCGGCGAGCGCGAGAAGGCCGAGCAGCACGAGCAGGAGCATCACGGGGCGACGGAACATCGCGGGCGGGGTCCTCGCGCGGCTGGGCTGATGTGCTACCCTTTGGGACCGTGTCGCGCAACACCGCCGCCCTGCCCCTGCCGCAGTTGCCCGCCCCCGCCGCTCGGGCGGGGCGGAGCGTCGTGCTGGTTGGCATGCCGGGGTCCGGGAAATCCTCGATCGGCCGGCGGCTGGGGTTGCGGCTGGGGCTGCCCTTCCTGGATGCGGATACCGAGATCGAGGCGGCCGCCGGGCTGCCGATCACCGAAATTTTCGCGCGCTACGGAGAGCCACATTTCCGCGACGGGGAGCGGCGGGTTATCGGCCGCCTGCTGGCCGGCCCACCCGTGGTGCTGGCGACCGGCGGCGGGGCCTTCGCCGATGCGCGCACCCGCGCGGCGATCCACGCCTCGGGCGCCGTCACCGTCTGGCTGCGTTGCACCCTTACGACCCTGTTGCGCCGCGTTGCCGGGCGAGACCATCGCCCGATGTTCCTGAACGCCGACCCGGCCGAGGTCCTGACCCGGCTGATCGCAGCCCGCCACCCGCTCTATGCCGAGGCCGATATCGTGATCCCCTGCACCGACGAAAGCCCCGAGAGCACCACCCGCCGGGTCGAGGATGCGCTGGCCGACTGGGCTACGCCCGCCCGGCTGCCGGTTGCCTTGGGCGAGCGTGCCTACGACATCGTGGTCGGTGAAGGCCTGCTCTCTCGGGCGGGCGCATTGCTGGCCCCGGTGCTCGCGGCCAAGCGGGTGGCGATCGTGACGGATAGCAATGTCGGGCCGCGGCACTTGCCGGCGCTCCGCGCGGGGCTGGCCGAGACCGGCGTGCAGGTGCTGGCCGAAATCGCCGTGCCGCCGGGCGAAGCGAGCAAGGATTTTTCGAAGTTGCAGGGGGTGCTCGAACAATTACTGGGCGCGGGCGCGGATCGGCGCACCACGGTGATCGCCCTCGGCGGCGGGGTGGTGGGTGATCTTGCCGGCTTCGCCGCGGCGGTGGCGATGCGCGGTATGCCCTTCGTGCAGATGCCGACCACGCTGCTGGCGCAGGTGGACAGCTCGGTCGGCGGCAAGACCGGCGTGAACCTCGCGCTTGGCAAGAACCTGGTTGGCGCCTTCCATCAGCCGCGCCTGGTGATTGCGGATATGGCAACGCTGGCAACGCTGCCGCCGCGCGAATTGCGGGCCGGATATGCCGAGGTTGCCAAGCACGGGCTGCTGGCCGGCGAAGGGCTGTGGTCCTGGTGCGAGCGGCACGGCCCGGCGCTGGTCGCCGGCGATGCCGCGGCGCGTGCCACGGCGGTGCTGGAGAGCTGCCGGCTGAAGGCCGCCGTGGTCGCCGGCGATGAGCGCGAGGAAAGCGCCGAAGGCGGGCGGGCGCTGCTCAACCTCGGGCACACCTTCGGCCATGCGCTGGAGGCTGAGGTCGGCTACGGCGGCGACCTGCTGCATGGCGAGGCGGTGGCGATCGGGCTGGGGCTTGCGGCTTCGCTCTCGGCGCGGCTTGGCGCCTGCAGCCAGGAGCTGCCGGGGCGGGTGATGGCGCATCTGGCCGCCTGTGGCCTGCCGGCGCGGATCGGCGATCTCGGCCGCGGCTTCTCGACCGCAGCGCTGCTTGGGCGCATGCGCAAGGACAAGAAGGTGCGCGACGGCGCGCTGCGCTTCGTGCTGCTGCGCGGCCCGGGGGAGGCCTATACGGCGGGCGACGTGCCGATTGCGACGGTCGAGGCGCTGCTGCGCGACGAGGGCTGCGGGGCGTAGGTTCGAGCAACTTCTCGCGTTCTGATGATTCCATCTGAACGCGTGAAGATGCTCTGAAAACAAACCCTTAGAGTATGCGGCGTGAGCGTATGTGAGCGCGGCATACTTTAGCCCGCGCTCAGTCGATGCTGTCGAGGGAGGGCAGGTCGGGAAGGCTGGCGATCAGCGTCGTATCGGCCTGGTTAGATCGATCGACACCCGGCTTGGCCATGGGTTGGCTCAGCAGCACGCTGCGTCCGGGAGCCTGCCCCAGAAGCCGGCCACTGACGCTGTTCGTGAGGACATCGCCCCGGAGCATCGTTCCCTCCGGCGTGGCCAAAACCCAGTTATGCGCCGGTGCGCGGCGGCTGTCGGGCGGTGCCGCTGCCGGCAAGGCGTTGGGTTGCAGAACGTACTGATCGAGCAGCCCGCCCAAGCCGCGCGCGCAGGCATCGACCATGGCGTTCAGCCGTGCGAAGCCGTTCTCGCGCAGCACTGCCACCGCGGCGTCGCCCCGTTCGGCAAGCCGGTCGGTGACGAATACGCAGTTCCGTACCAAGCTCGGCCTGAGACCGTCGCCCTGACGCAGCATGGCCGTTGCGGAACCGATCGCCATGCTGCAATCCGCCGCAAGGCGAAGGCCAAAGGCGACGATCAGGCGGGGATAGCCCGCACCGGAGCCACCGCTGGGTTCCCCCGCGAAACTGACCGGGCGTGCCGCGGGCGGCGCCGCGCGCAACGCCTCAGCAAGGCTGCGGCCGAACCGCTGCTCCAGCGCCTCGGTCGGGAAGCTCCGCGCGAAGCGATCGGCCCGCTGCCGCTTCGCCGCCCGATCGGCGGCTGCGGCACCGATGATGATCGCCGAGGCCAGCAACGACGAGGCAACGGAGCTGCCAATCGAGCGGCCAATATTGGCGCCGACGGACCGACCGGATGTGGTGCCGATGCCGACCGCGACCCAGGCGCCATCCATGAGAATCCCCGTCTCGACCAACAGGGTCGTGGGGATCGGGTCGAGGATGATCGGCGTCCCTGGCCCTACGCCGAGGATGGGTTGGAAGATCTGCGCAGGCAGGGTCGGGGCGCAGGCCGCTAGGAGCGCCGGCAGGCCCACCAACCCGATAGGGAGGCCGGCGAGGTCGCGGCGGCGATAGCGCATGTACGGGTCTTCCCAAGCAAACACGGACGGCTTGACCCTAATGATAACGCAGCAGCGAGTCTATTATTTGCGCTTAATATGATAAGCGATCCAATGTTCTTTGTTTTTCTGCTTGCAGGACGTCGCGCGGCAGGCGGACCGGCTAATCCAGATCCGGCAGCCTGTAGCGGTCAGCCGGGTCGTTCCAGCCCTTGAAGTTCGGTGCGCGCTTCTCGGCGAAGGCGGCGCGGCTTTCCAGCAGATCGCTTTTCGCGCCGTGCTCGTGCAGCGCGGCGGCCAGTTTCTGCTGCGCCGGGCTCGGCCGCGGGCGCATCCGGCGCATCATGTGCACGGTATTGACGCGCGCCGCCGGCGGCAGCGTCAGCAGGTGGCGCGCCATGCCCATCGCCTCCTCCATCACCTGCTCCGGCGGGACGAGGCGGTTGATGAAGCCGATCTGGTGGAAGCGTTCGGCGGTAAAGCGAAAGCCCAGCGCCATTTCCATCGCCAGCGGGAAGGCGAGGTTGGCCATATGCCCGTGGTCGTAGCCGCCGAGCAGCCAGCGCTTGGCCTCAGAGACCTCGAAGATCGCGGTGGTGGCGGCGACGCGCAGGTCGGTCCGCTCCACCATCATGAAGCCGCCGCCCATGGCGAAGCCGTTCACCGCGGCGATCACCGGCTTCTCCAGCGTGCCGGTGTTGAAGGGATCTTCCATCTCCGGCTTACGGCCGCCGGGGTTCTGTTCGGCGAGCGTTTCCTTCATATCCTCGCCGGCGCAGAAGCCGCGGCCGGTGCCGGTGAGGATCGCCACCTCCAGCCCCGCATCGTGGCGGAACTCGGTCCAAACGCGCGCAAGCTCGACACGCATTTCGTGGTTGAGCGCGTTCAGCCGCTCGGGGCGGTTCATCCGCACGACGAGGATCTGGCCGTG
>CAITYE010000526.1 GCA_903896535.1 uncultured Paracraurococcus sp. | reverse complement strand
TGGCCCGTTGAGGAGGAGGCCAGGCACTAGGCGACACGGCTCGCCCGGCCTGAGCGGTGCGCTGACAAGCATCTTGCGGCCATGCCCCGCTATGTCCGTGCGCCGAGCTTGTTGAGGGCGCGGCCGTGGCTGGGCTTGAGCTGTAGCGTCTCTTTTATGTTGGGTGCCGACGTCAGGCACGATTTCGGTATACGCAGCGAAAGGGCGAGAGGATTTTGCCGATGATCAGACGTCGCTGGCTTGCAGCGTCGCCCCTCCTTGCGCTCGCAAGCTCGCGTCTGCCGGCATTTGAAGGTCCATCAGGACATTCTGAGTTGGCACTTCCCATCGAGCAGATACCCAGTCTGGCTAGTCATCGCATCCCGCCGGGCATGACTGCTCTCTGGATGGGTTGGAACGCTGCCCCGAACCTCGGCGACCACGTTGATGTCGTCGTCCATTTCCACGGATTTTCCGCACAACGGGGCACCGACTTCCGGCTTGAGAACCAGATACGCTTCTCGGGGCTCGACCGGGTGGGTGGGCCAACCATGGCACGCCCTGCTCCTCTGGTAATGCTCATGCCGCGCGGTCGCGCTGTTGGGAAGGACAATGCATATGATTTCGTCGGTGTTGTAGAAAGCTGTGCCGCTTTCCAGACCGTCCTTAACGTTGCGCTCGAAAGCCTGCGGATCGCGGTAGGCCTCGGCTCGCCGACGGTGATACGACATCTGATACTGACCGCGCATTCCGGTGGCTGCCGAGCTGCCGCGGACGCCATAAGCAAGGGCGTCTCGCCGGACGAGGTCTATCTCCATGACGGGGTTTATCCCTCCTTCCAGCATACACTTCGCCAATGGGTCCAGCGCACCCAGGCGAGCTCGCTTGAAGCAGGCGCTTACTGTGTGACGTACCGGAGCGGCTCGGACCAGCTCGTCCGGCAAGCATCCCCCGCGACCATGAAGGGCCTGCCGCAGAGTCCTAGCCCGAAAAATTCAGCACGGACTTTCCGGCAACGTTTTTGGGTGCTTCCTCTGCACGGCCTGGTTGCGCAGGCATATGGGCACCTTGCCGGCGGTGACGCCGGCTTCGGGGTGCGGATCGCAGGGCTTGGGGTTGCGGTGACGGGCTTGGTCGGGGCGACGCCGCCCCGCGGTTCAGATGACCAGGCGCGGCAATCGGTCGAGCACCAAGCGCAGGATGGCCTGGTCGGGGGAGGCGCTGGGCAGATGCACCAGCACCTTGGTTTTCCAGGCGACAACGCGGGCGGCGATCTTCAGCAGGCGCAGCCGCAAGGTGTCGAACTGCGCGACGCGCCAGGACGACCGCGCCGGCATCAGCCGCCGCAGCGACCACATCAGCCAATAGGCGCCGGTGTGCAGCATCAAGCGCAGCTGGTTGGCCGCGCCACGGTGGCATGAGGTGCGGTCGGCGGCGAGGTGGGTCTTCCAGGATTTGATGTGGTTTTCCGCCTGGCCGCGGCGGCAGTAGAGCTCCTCGTAGAGCGTCCGTGCCGTACCGCCGACGAGGTTGGTGACGACGAAGCGGCTGTCGGTGCCCTGCGCGCTGGCCTCGACGCGGGCGATGATGCGCTCGACCCGGGTCCAACTGGCCGCGCCATCGTGGAATTCCTTGTAGCGCCGCAGCTTGTCTGCGCTGCCGGCGGCGGCTTGGCGGGCCGCAGTGCTGTGCTCCAGCGGCTCGACGTGCCGACGGAGCGTGCTGGTGGTGGCGACGCCGAGAATGAAATCCACCCGCTCGGCGCGGCAGACATCCAGCACTTCGGGGGCGCAGTAGTGGCTGTCAGCGCGCAGCAGGATCTCAACCCGCGGCCAATGGCCGCGGATGCCGCGGATCAGTCGGAGCAGGAAGCGGCGTACCTCCTGGCCGGTTGGCCGGCGCGCCGGGCGCAGCATCGCAGCAACCGGACGGCCCTCGCCGTCGAATACGACGATCGGCTGGAAGCCGTATTCATCGTAGTAGGCGTTGAACAGCCGCAGCTGCTGACCGCCATGGACGGCATCGAAGGTGTCGTCGATATCGAGCGTGATGCGGCGTGGCACCTGGCGGAAGCTGGCGCAGTAGAGCCGGACCATCGCCTGGCCCATGCGCAGCAGGTCGCGCGGCCGCGGCAGGTTCTCGAGCCGCGAGATGGTCGGCTGCGAACACAGCGCGGCACCGTCCGGCAGCCGGCCGAGGGCGAGCTTGAACGCTGGGTCATGGCGCAGGCTGTCGGCGTCGTTGCCGTCCTCGTAGCCGGCAGCGATCATCAGCATCCGAAACCGCAGGATGTCGGCCACGCTGTGAATGACACGCTCCGGGGCGCGCGGATCGACCAGGCAGGCGGCCAGGCGATCGGCAACGCCGAGCCGGGCTTCGATCTCGCGGAGCGCCAGCACGCCGCCGTCCGACGACAGCTGCCCGCCGTCGAAGCGGGCGATGATGGGCTTGCCGGCGACTGGTGACAGGCCGGGCAGCAGTGGGGCATTCTCAACCTTGACGGGCATGGTCTCCGCAATCGGCTGGATTCGTGTGTCGCAGCCGAATTCTATTGCCGATCAAGGGTTTGCGCCATGCCCGTCAGCCCAGATGAATAATGCGGGCTAGATGGCGGGTCTTTCAAAGTGGGCTTGCGGACCACAACCAGTTGGCCGCTGCGAACACTGTAAGCGTGCACTCACGGCTGCCGATTTTGCTGGTTGACGCGGCTTCGGGAAGTTGGGGTCAGGCGCGGCGTACGGCCCGTCCGGTTTTTCGGCGGCTGGCGATCGCCGAGAGACGCGCATTGATGCGGGCCTCGTCGATGTCGTTGGGGTCGAACGGGCCGCCGTACCAGGTGGTCATGTCGTCGTGCTCAGGGTGCATTGGATTGGCCATGGCCCCGAGGAAATCCTCGAACCCGCCAATACCGCCGACATCCTCGGGCGGGCAGCGGCGTGCGCCGCCAAGCAGGATTGGCACTGCCTCGCCCGGCAACAGCGGGATCTCGCGCTTCACCTCGATGCGGTGCTCCCAGTGGTCGCCGAAATCGTAGAGGTAGGTGAACCGCCGCACACCGCGTCGCAGCAGCGTGGCGAACTTGACGTTGCGGGCCGGCGTGACACCAGCCGCACCCCAATCAGGGTCGGGCTCGCCGATCCGATCATCGCCGGTGTCGAACTCGAACAGGTGCGTGTCCCACCAGCCCATCGCGGCCTGGATGGTCTGGTGCAGGGTCTGCATCGTCATGCTGGTCGGCACCAACACCTCGCGCCAGATCGCGGGCTTTGCGCCCTTCAGCATGATGCGTAGTAGCGCGGCCGTCGCGGTCAGGGGCGCAGGTGCCACGGGGCCAACTCGCCGATGCGGTTGATCGGGTGGTCGGCGATCCGCTCGAACAAGACCCTGAGATAGGCCTGCGGCTCCCAGCCGTTCAGCTCGGCGGTGCCGATCAGGGTGTAGATGATCGCCGCGCGTCTGCCGCCTTCGAGCGATCCTGCGAACAGATAGTTCTTCCGCCCGAGCGATAGCGGCCGCATTTTTTGCTCGGCCGCGTTGTTGTGCAGGCAGGCGCGGCCGTCGCGCAGCACCAGGGTCAGCGCGGTCCACTGCGAGAGCGTGTAGCGGATCGCCTTGGCGAGGTCCGACTTGCCGGAGATCCGCCGCAGCGTCGCCTCAAGCCAGACGCGCAGCTCAGCCATCAGCGG
>CAITYE010000525.1 GCA_903896535.1 uncultured Paracraurococcus sp. | reverse complement strand
CCGCCTGGGTAGCGATGCCCACATGGTAGTTCCCGGTCGCGGTCGTGGTGATGCGCCGGTTGGCCCCGTCCCAGAACACCCGCGCCCCGGCGGTGATCGCCAGCGCCGGCTCCTTGGTGATGTCGAACACGCCCTCGGTCTGCACCTCGACAGTGCCGCCGAGCGCGGCGTCATAGGCGGCGATCCCAAAGATCGCGCCGACGAGCACGCCTTGGCCGGAGGACACGGCATAGGGCGCGGTGACGGCGAGGCTGTCGCCGGGCTGGATGAAGTTACGCATAGGGTTCGTCTCCTCGAATGAAAACGGCGCCCCGAAGGGCGCCTGCCAGGGCGATGGATGGGGGGCCGGTGATCAGGTCCCGGCGTTGAACCAGGCGCCGCGCCAGTCGATGGCACCGACCCCGAAGTCAAAGATCACGCTGACCTCGACCCCGTCGACGCCCGAGACCGGCCCGGTCGTGACCTGCGGCCCCTCGGCGCCGTTGAGGTAGCCGTAGACATAGACCGGGGCGCTGGCCGGCTCCGAGAACAGGTACCAGCGATTATCGGTGATGCTCGGCTCGACCACCGGCTGAACAAAGCCGGCAAAGACATTGGCATTGCCGATCTGCGTCGCCTGCACCGCGACGGTGAGCTGCCGTGCCGCGAGTTCGAGGCCAGGCCCGACCAGCAGCCGCATGCTGGCGCCGATCGAGATCGGCAGGCCGTCCAGGGTCTTCTGCTTCATGACGGCGGCGCGGCCGGAGGCGAGATTGGCCTGATCGAGCGCCGTCCCAGCCGCCGCCTTGTTGGCCCGGCTCGCCGCAAAGACCGCGGCATTGCCGGTGAGCAGCGTCGGCCCGGCGCCATTGGCGATCGCCAGCAGGTCATAGGCGGTCTTGTTCTCGAAATCGGCGACGCGCCGGCCGATCATCGCGGCGAAGTCGGTAAAGGCCCCGAGATCATCGTTCACCAGCATCTGGCGGGTGACGCGGATGCGCCGGGCGAAGGTCGAGAGGGTGATGATCTCCTGGCTCTCGGACATGGTCCCGGCCTGGATCTCGCCATTCTCGTTCAGCGCGACGAGGGTGGGGAAGTCGCCAACTCGCAGATGCCGGTGCGGCTTGAAGTCGCGAAAGTCGCGCCGGAGAAAGACCTGCCGATAGGTCGGCTGCGCCGGCTGATAGGCGGCGAGCAGCATCTTGTTGGCCGCGGCCGAGAGCAGCAGCGGAAAGTCGCTGGTCGTTTGAAACGCCCGTTCGGCGAGCTTGGCGGCCTCGCGGGGCACGTGCCGCTCGCCCTTGGCGCGCAGCAGTTCGGCCAGCATTTCCGAGGGGCGCCAGCCCAGGAACTCCCGATGGCGGCCGTCACCCAGGGCCTGGTAGCTGGGCATGCTGCGCACGGCGAGCGCTTCGGCCATGGCCTCGCGGAGCGCGGCGGGATCACCATTGGCGAGGCCGGGATTGGCGGGGGCGGCGGGCATGGCCGGGGGCTTGGCGCCCTGGACCATGGCGTCCCAGAGGGCACCGCGGAGCGTCTCGGCCGACCAGCCCTCGCTGATCGCGCGCTGGTGGATGGCATCGGCGGTGCCGGCCGTGACCAGGCCGCGGCTGGCGGCCAGCACCGGCCCGAGGCCAGCGATGCGGCCGCGCTCGGCGCGGATGGCCTCGCCGGCGGGATCGCTGGGCGGCGCAGGCACCGGCTCGGGCGTCGCTGCGGGCTCCAGCGGCGCAGGGTCTGGGGTGGTGGTGGCGGTGGTCTCGGACATCTGGGGTTCCTCACTCAGGGCGGGTTCGAGGGCGGGGATGGGACTGCCCTGGGCGTCCTCTCCCCGGATGGCGGCGGCGGGATCGACGGGGATGGGGACGACGGAGATCTCGAAGGGCTCCCAATCGACGGCGCGGTAGACGGTCTCGCCAGAGGCGGGATCGGGCAGCTGCTGGTAGCGATGGACGCGGTAGCCGACGCTGATGCCTTGCAGGGTGCCGTCGGCGATGCGCTGCCAGACCGGCTCGACGTCATCGGCGCGGCTGAACTGCAGGGTGGCGTAGCCGCGGCCGGCCTCAAGCCGGGCGGCGGTGACGCGGCCGAGGACATCGCGGGTGCCGGCGCGGCGGTGGGTATCGAGCACCGGGGCGCGGCCGGAGCGCAGCGCGGCCATGCGCACCGCGCCCGGCGCCATGTCCAGCTCCTCGGTGACCAGGCCGATGGCGGGGATGAAGTTCCGGGCGCGGGCGCCGGTGGACCAGACCACCTCGACGCTGCGGGCGGTGCGATCGACCGTGACGGGCGCCGCCAGGGCGCGGGCGGCGACGATCGATGGCTCTGGAACGGGCGCTGGATCGGGCGG
>CAITYE010000524.1 GCA_903896535.1 uncultured Paracraurococcus sp. | reverse complement strand
TCCGCACCTCATAGACCGGACCGCGCTTGCCGGTGGCGATCGGCGGGATGTTCGGGAACGGGATGTAGCTGTCCATCGACAGCGCGGTCAGCCAGCCCTGGGCGTTGAAGGGGCTGGCGCTGGCAACCGCGCGGGCCCGTTCGGCGGCCAGTTCGGCCTCGCTCTCGAAGCCGCGCAGCACCAGGATCTGGTTCAGCAGGCCGATATCGCTGGCCAGGACGCCCAGCAGCTTGCCCTTGCCGGCCTTGGCCCAGGCCTCGATCGCCGGGCCCGCCTGGGCGGCGGCGCCGATGGTGGTGGAGAGCGTGGCGATCTCATAGCGCTGCATGGCGGTTCTCTTCCCTGTTGCCGGCGGGGCGGTTCGGCCGTGGAATGGGCCGCGTCACAGCTAGGGTGCCACCCCGCGATGTCCGAGACCATCCCCGCCCCCGACGGCGCAACCAGGCTGTTCCTGATCCTCGGCGATCCGATTGCCCAGGTGAAGGCGCCGGGCGGCATCTCCCGCGCCTTTGCGGCGCGGGGCGTGCATGCGATGATGCTGCCGCTGCACATCGCCGCCGCCGATCTGCGGGCCTGCGTCGCCGGCCTGTCCCGGGCGCGCAATCTCGATGGCCTGGTCGTCACCGTACCGCACAAGATCGCCATGGCCGGGCACTGCGCCACGCTCAGCCCGCGCGCCCGGCTGCTCGGCTCGGTGAACCTGCTGCGGCGCAATCCCGATGGCAGCTGGCATGGCGATATGAGCGATGGCGAGGGCATGCTGGCGGCGATCCGCGCGGCCGGCGGGTCGCCGCGCGGGCAGCGCGCGCTGCTGGTGGGCGCGGGCGGCGCGGGCAGTGCCATCGGCCTCGCCCTGGTCGATGCAGGGCTGGCCGCGCTGGCCATCCATGATGCCGAAACCGCCCGCCGGGACCGGCTGGTCGCCCTGCTGGGCGGACGCGGCGCCGCGGTTGGTGCCGGCGGCCCCGATCCGCGCGGCTACGATCTGGTGATCAATGCGACCCCCGCCGGCATGCGCCCCGGGGACCCGCTGCCGATCGCGGCCGAGGGCCTCGCCCCCGGCACCTTCGTTGCTGATGTGATCACCATGCCGGAAGAAACGCCCCTGTTGGCCGTTGCCCGCGCGCGCGGCTGTCCGACGGCGACGGGGGTCGATATGTTCAAGGCGCAGCAGGCGCTGATCGCCGATTTCCTGCTCGGCGCCTGACACAGCGGCAGAGGAGCCCCATATGTCTGCCATGACCCCGCTTTCAATCCTTGACCTTGCCCCGATCCCAGAAGGCAGCAGCGCCGGCGATGCGCTGCGCAATTCCATGGATCTTGCCCGCCATGCCGAAATGCTTGGCTTCAACCGCTATTGGATGGCCGAGCATCACAATATGCCCGGCATCGCCAGCGCCGCGACCAGCGTGGCGTTGGCGCATGTGGCGCAGGCGACCAGCCGCATCCGCCTCGGCGCCGGCGGCATCATGCTGCCCAACCACGCCCCGCTGCTCATCGCCGAACAATTCGGCACCCTGGCCGCGCTGCATCCCGGCCGGATCGACCTCGGTCTTGGCCGTGCGCCGGGTTCGGACCAGGCGACGGCCTATGCGATGCGTCGCAGCCTGGCCGGCGATAGCGACGATTTCCCCCGCGATGTGGTGGAGCTGATGCGCTATTTCGCACCGGCCGAGCCAGGCCAGCGGGTGCAGGCGGTGCCCGGCGCGGGGCTCGAGGTCGCCTGCTGGATCCTCGGCTCTTCGACCTATGGCGCGCAGCTCGCCGCGCTGCTCGGCCTGCCCTATGCCTTCGCCTCGCATTTCGCGCCGCAGATGCTGATGGACGCCATCGCCATGTACCGCGACGGCTTCCGCCCGACGGCGGCCGGCCAGACGCCGCATCTGATGCTGGGCTGCGGCGTGGTGCTGGCGGAAAGCGATGAGGAGGCACGCTTCCTCTTCACTTCGCAGCAGCAGAGCTTCGTCAATCTGCGCACCGGCCGGCCGGGCAAGCTGCCGCCCCCGGTCGCGGGCTTTTACGAAAGCCTCGATCCGCGGGCGCGGATGATGATCGACCACTCCCTCTCGTGCTGCTTCGTCGGCGGGCCGTCGACGGTGCGGCGGATGCTGGAGGAGTTCATCGCCCGTACCGGTGCGGATGAGCTGATGGTCACCTGCAACATCCACGAGCATGCGCTTCGCAAGCGATCCTATGCCATGCTCGCCGGGCTGGCCGATGGGCTGCAGGCAGCGGCGTGAGCCTCGCCCTCTCGGCCGGGCTGCCCCGCGCCGCGACCGATGAACTGGCCCGCTGCGTCGCGGTGCTGGAGGGGACCTCGCTGCCAGTGCGGCTTGCCGCACTGGTGGGCGATTCGGTCGAGTCCCTGAAGCGCCGTCTGCCGGCCGCCCTACAATCCCGGCTAGAGGGCGCGGTGCGCCTTGCCCTGGCCACCGCGCTGCGGGCGGCGCTGGCCAGCGATCCGGCGGTGGCGCAGGGGGCCTGGCTGCATCGCGGTCTGCTGGGCGCCTCGGGCGCAGTGGGCGGGGCTTTCGGGCTGGCCGGCACGCTGGTGGAACTGCCCATCTCGACTACCTTGCTGCTGCGCCAGGTGGCGGCGATCGCCGCGGCTGAGGGCGAGGATCTGGACGATCCGGCGGTGCAGGCAGAATGCCTCAAGGTCTTCGCCTTGGGCGCCCAGGACAGCCGCGATGATGCCGCCGAAAGCGGCTATTTCGCGCTGCGGCTGACCCTGGCGCAGACCCTGCAGGGCGCGGTCGGGCGCAGCCTGGGCCAGGTCATGCCGGGGCTGCTGGCGGCCGTCGCCGCCCGCTTCGGCGCCCCGGTCGGGGTGAAGCTGGCGGCGCAGGCGGCCCCGGTGGTCGGCGCGGCCAGCGGCGCGGCAGTAAACCTCGCTTTCCTTGAACATTACCGCGCCGTGGCGCGAGCGCATTTCGCGGTCCGGCGGCTGGAGCGGACGCATGGCACCACGGCAGTGCGGGCGGCCTATGAGCGGCTGAAGGACGCACCCTTCGCGGCGGCCTGAGGCCATGCGGCGGATGGCTTCCCCGGCGCGCCGATCGCCCGCGGCAGGCTCGCCAAGCCGGCGGCGGATAAGGCTCTAGCCCCTCGCCCCGGAGGGGGCTAAGCCTGCGTCATGTCGCGCTTGCCTGCCCGGTTTCTTGCCCTGGCCGCCGCGCTGGCGCTTTTTGGCGCGCCGGCGGCGGCACAGCGTGCGCCGCGACCGCAACCCGCGGCGAGCCAATCCGAGACTGCCAAGCCAGCCCAGCCGCCGCTCGCCGATCTCAACCGCATCGTCGCCGTGGTGAATGGCGAGGTGGTCTCCAAGGCCGATGTGGTCGGGCGCTCCCGCCTCTTTGCCGCCAATGCCGGCCTCGGGGTGGATCAGGAGACACTGAACCGCCTCGGCCCGCAGGTGACCCGCCTGCTGGTCGATGAGCGGCTGCGCCTCCAGGAGGTGCAGCGCCGCCGCATCCCGGTGGCCGATAGCGATATCGCCGATGCGATCGGCGAGTTGGAGCGGCGCAACAACCTGCCGAGCGGCGCACTGCGCCAACAATTGCTGCAGATTGGCGTGCAGCCGCGCGTGCTCTACGACCAGCTGCGGACGCAGATCGGCTGGTCCCGCCTGCTACGACTCCAACTCGGCCAGGGCGCCCTGCCCAGCCAGACCGAAGTGCAGGACGCACTGAAGCTGGCCAGCGCCCGCACGGGGCAGCCGGAATACCTGGTGGGCGAGATCTTCATCCCGGTCGACGACCCCACCGCCGAGGCCGAGGTGCAGCGCTTCGTCGAGGAGGTGGTGACGCAGTTGCGCCGCGGGACCCCCTTCACCATCGCCGCCACCCAGTTCAGCCAGGCGCAGAGCGCGCTGCAGGGCGGCGATCTTGGCTGGGTGAAGGCCGAGGATCTGGAACCCGCCGTCGGCACCATCATCACCCGCATGCCGCCGGGGGCGATCAGCAACGCCATCAAGGTGCCGGGCGGCTTCACTATCGTGACCCTGCGCCAGAAGCGCGAGGCGGGGCGCGATTTCGCCACCCTGGTCAGCTTGCGACAGGCCTATTTCCCCTTTGAGGGCCAGCTCGACCCGACCAACCCGACGCCGCAGCAACGGGCGCAGGCCGAGAAGGCCCAGCGGCTTTCCACCAGCGCCCGCAGCTGCGCCGATATCGAAGCGGCGGCGAAGACGACCGGGGCCGACCGGCCGGCCGATCCCGGACCGAT
>CAITYE010000523.1 GCA_903896535.1 uncultured Paracraurococcus sp. | reverse complement strand
GGCAGGACGTTCACGCCGACGCCAAGCGGGCGGATCTCGGCCGCCGCTTCCAGCACCTGGCAGGGCACGCCATTCGCGTGCAGCACCAGGGCCAGGGTCAAGCCGCCGACGCCGCCGCCGATGATCAGGATGTCAGTCATGGGCATCTCCTTACCGCCACCCGATGATGGGGCGAACCGGCGCGGCGTCAATCCGCGCGGATTTTGGCCGCCGCCACCACATTCCGCATCTCCGCCACTTCGCGCCGCAGCAGGGCTGCGAAGCCCGGCTGGTCCATGGGTTGCGGCAGCGTGCCCTCGCGCGCCATGGTGGCGGTGAAGCCTGGCTCGGCGATCGTCGCGGTGATCGCGGCGTGCAGCCGCGCCAGCACCATGGGCGGCAGGCCGCGCGGCGCGAAGACGCCCCACCAGATGCCGCTTTCGTAGGGAATGCCAGCATCGCGCACGGTGGGCGCGGGCGGCGTGCCGGCCGGGCGTTCCTCCCCGGTATAGGCGATGACGCGCAGCAGCCCGCCCTGCAATTGCCCCTGGGCGCTGATGATCGTGGTGAACATCACATCGACCCGCCCGGCGATCAGGTCGGTCAAGGCCGGGGCGGTGCCGCGATAGGGCACGTGTTGCAGCGTGGTCCCAGCGCGCAGGTTGAACAGCTCGGTGATGATATGCACCGTGCTGCCGGGGCCGGAGCTGGCATAGGTGACGCTGTGCGGCTGCGCCCGATCGGCGGCAACAAGCGCCTGGATGCTGCCCAGCGGCGAGCCTGGCGGCGTCATGATCGCCATCGGCGATTTGGCAACGAACGCCACCGCGTCCAGCGCCTGGGAGGGGTCGAAGCCGGTCCCCTGCACCGGCCCGATGGCGGCGACCGAGGAGGTGGTCAGCAGCAGCGTGTGCCCATCCGGCGGGCTTTGCGCCACCGCCTGCACGCCCACCGCGCTGCCCGCGCCGGGCCGGTTCTCCACCAGGAAGGATTGCCCGAAGCGGGCGCTCAGCCGCTCCGCCAGCGGGCGGGCCAGGGCGTCATTGCTGCCGCCCGGGGTGAAGGGGACGATGATCCGCACCGGCCGGCTGGGCCAGGCGGCCTCCTGCGCCAGGGTCAGCGCCGGGGCCATCAGCGCGGCCGGGGCGGCCAGCAGGGGACGACGGCCGAGCCGCATGCGGGATTTCCTCCGCCGTGGACCCTGCCCGAGGCGCCGGCGGGCGTCCATCCCGCACTCGCTCTCCCCTGGCGGGCGCCGCGGCATGATCCATGCGTAGCAGTTTGGGTCAGGCAAGCCGAAGGGGGGCATTCTGCGCGTCCTGCTGGTGGATAGTGATCGAGATCGGGCCATGGCCGTGGAAGCCGGGCTGGCGGCCAGCGGCTGCACCGTGGTGGCGATCGAGACCGGCACCGCCGACCTGACCCGCCGGGTGCGGGACAGCGGCGCGGAGGTGATCGTCTGCGGCCTGGATGACCCCTCCCGCGATGAAATCGAGGGCATGCGGGCCCTGCATCGGGATGAGCCGCGCCCGGTGGTGCTCTTCGCCGAAAAGGCCGAGCCCGCGCAGATCGAGGCCGCCATTGAGGCCGGGGTCGCCGCCTATATCGTCGAAGGGCTGGCGCCAGCACGGGTCCGGCCGGTGATGGAGGTGGCGATCCGCAGCTTCCGCGCGACGCAGGCCTTGCGGGCGGAAGCGGCGGAAGCGCGGCGCGGCTTGGCCGAACAGAAGCTGGTGGACCGGGCCAAGGCGCAGCTCATGCAGCGCCAGCGCCTGAGCGAGCCGGAGGCCTATAAGCGGCTGCGGCGGATGGCGATGGATCGGGGCGTACGGCTGCCGGTGATCGCAGGAGAAATTTTGGACGAAAAATAGGCAAATTGCGTAAAGAAATTGCCTTGTTTGGGGGCTTTGGTTTTTCTGACTAATATCTACGCATTTCGGCTTGCTGCCTCCTGAATCGCCTGCTAACGATTTTGTTGTGGCGGACAAAGACGTGCGCCCCGGTTGCGATCGCGGCCTTGGCCCGGTCCCCGCCTGCCTCCCTCGCTCGCGGTCCAATGGCGGTCCGCACCTGGCCTTCCCGGCCGAGGTCCGCCCTGTTGTCCGAGATCGCCCTCCCCGACTCGCCGCTCGCTGCCCCTGCCCTGTCCCGGGCGCGCACCCGCACGCTACGCATCGGCTTCGTGCCGCTGACCGACGCCGCCCCGCTGCTGGTCGCCGAAGCGCTGGGCCTGTTCGATCATGTCGGGCTGCGGGTGAACCTCTCGGCCGAGACCGCCTGGGCGCCGCTGCGCGACAAGCTGGCCTTCGGCGCGCTCGATGCCGCCCAGTTGCTGGGGCCGATGCCGATCGCGCTGGCCGCCGGGCTGGATGGGGTGCAGGCGCCGCTGGCCGTCACCGCCGGGCTTGGCGTGAACGGCAATACTCTCACCCTGTCCCGCGCCCTGCTGCACGATCTCGGCCGCATCGGGTATCCGCTCTCAGCCGCGGCCTTTGCGCAGGGGCTGCGGCGGCGGCGGCGCGGCGCCTCCCGGCCGCTGACCATCGCCGTGGTCTTCCCCTATTCCTCCCATAACTATCTGCTGCGGCATTGGCTGGCTTCGGCCGGGCTCGACCCCGACCGTGACCTGCGCCTGGTCGTGGTGCCGCCACCGCTCATGCCGGACCGGCTGCGCGATGGGCAGATCGACGGCTTCTGCGCCGGAGAGCCCTGGGGCAGCGCCGCGGCGGCGGAAGGCGCCGGCGCCATCGTGCTCGGCAGCGGCGATATCTGGCCGAACCATCCGGAGAAAGTCTTCGCCGTCACCGCGGAAGCCGCCACCGCCGCGCCGGATGACGTCACCGCCTGCACCGCCGCGCTGATCGCCGCCGCCCGCTGGCTGGATGATCCCGCGAACCATACGGAAGCCGTGGAAATCCTGCGTCGCCGCGCCTTCGCCGATCTTTCGGCCGAAACGCTCCGCGCCGCCTTCGATGGCCTGGCGGGGAACGAGGTGCAGGCAGCGCCGCTCCGCTTCCTGCCCGCCACCTTCCCGCGCCGCGATGAGGCCGCCTGGTGGCTGCGGCAGATGCGCCGCTGGGGGCATGTGCCGGCCGGCGTCAGCGACGCCACGGCCCTCGCCCCCTGGCGGGCCGATCTCTGGCGCGCCGCCGCCCTTCGCCTGCGGGTGGCCGAACCGCCCGCGCCGCCCCCACCCCCCGCCGATGTCCTGAGGGAGACCCAGCCATGACCCACCCCACCCGCCGGCGCGCCATCGCCGCCACCGCCGCCCTGCTCGCCGCCGCCCGCGCCGCAACGCCGCGCGGCGCCTTCGCGCAGGGGACGACGGTGCCGGAGGTGAAGAAGGCCACGCTCGGCTACATCGCGCTGACCGATAGCGCGCCGCTGATCATCGCCAAGGAAAAGGGCCTGTTCGCCAAGCACGGCATGCCCGAGGTGGAGGTCGCGAAGCAGGCGAGTTGGGGCGCGACGCGCGACAACCTGGTGCTCGGCGGCGGCGCGGGCGGCATCGACGGCGCGCATATCCTGACGCCGATGCCCTATCTGATGACCGCCGGGCGCATCACCCAGAACAGCCAGCCGGTGCCGATGGTGATCACCGCCCGGCTGAACACCAATGGGCAGGCGATCTCGGTGGCCGAGAAGCACAAGGCGCTGGGTGCCCGGCTGGATGCCGCGCCGCTGAAGAAGGTGCTGACGCCCGACAGCAAGATGGCCGTCACCTTCCGTGGCGGCACCCACGACCTGTGGATGCGCTACTGGCTGGCCGCCGCCGGCATCGACCCGGACAAGGATGTGCAGACCATCGTCGTGCCGCCGCCGCAGATGGTCGCCAACATGAAGGTCGGCACCATGGACGCCTTCTGCGTGGGCGAGCCGTGGAACGACCAGCTGGTGAACCAGAAGCTGGGCTATTCCGCACTGATCACCGGTGAGCTGTGGAAGGACCACCCGGAAAAGTCGCTGGCGCTGCGGGCGGATTGGGCGGCGCAGAACCCGAACGCCGCCCGCGCCATCACCGCCGCGGTGATCGAAGCACAGCGCTGGTGCGATGAGGCGGCGAACAAGCAGGAAATGTGCGCGATCATCGGCCGGCGCGCCTGGTTCAACGTCCCCGTCGCCGACATCATCGACCGCAGCCTGGGCAACATCGACTACGGCGATGATCGCAAGGTGGAAAACAGCCCGCTGCTGATGAAGTTCTGGCGCGACCATGCCAGCTACCCCTTCCCCTCGCACGACCTCTGGTTCCTGACCGAGGATATCCGCTGGGGCGTGCTGGCGGAGACCACCGATACCCGCGCCCTGATCGCCCAGGTGAACCGCGAGAAGCTGTGGCGCGAGGCGGCCGAGATGGCCGGCGTGAAGGCCGCCGAGCTGCCCTCCGGCACCAACCGCGGCCGGGAGACCTTCTTCGACGGCAAGGTCTTCGACCCCGAAAACCCCGCCGCCTACCTCGCCTCCCTGTCCATCAAAAAACTCGCGGGCGCGTGAGCATGACCATGATCTCGACCAAGGCACCGCCGGCGCCGGCCAAGTTTTCCCGCCCCACCCCGGCGGCACCGACCAAGCCCTCTCGCCTGTTGCCCCTGCTGCAGGCAGTGCTGCCACCGCTGCTGATCCTGCTCGCCCTGCTCGCGTTGTGGGAATTCTTCGCCAGCGGTCCCAACGCCACGCTGCCGCCACCCTCCAAGGTCTGGACCGACGCCCATGACCTGATCGTCGATCCCTTCTTCGATCGCGGCGGGCTGGATAAGGGCCTGTTCTGGCATCTCGCCGCCAGCCTCCAGCGCGTCGCGCTCGGCTTCGCCCTGGCCGGTGTGGTCGGCATCGCGACCGGCCTGCTGATCGGCTCCTCGCCCTTCGCGATGCGCGGGCTTGATCCGATTTTCCAGGTGCTCCGCACCGTCCCGCCGCTGGCGTGGCTGCCGCTCTCGCTCGCCGCCTTCCGCGAAGCGCAGCCTTCGGCGATCTTCGTCATCTTCATCACCAGCGTCTGGCCGGTGATCATCAACACCGCGGTCGGCGTCAGGAACGTGCCGCAGGACTACCGCAACGTCGCCGCCGTCATCCGCCTGCGCGGCCCGGCCTATTGGTGGCGCATCGTGCTGCCGGCGGCGGCCCCCTACATCTTCACCGGCCTCAGGATCGGCATCGGCCTGTCCTGGCTGGCGATCGTCGCGGCGGAGATGCTGATCGGTGGCGTCGGCATCGGCTTCTTCATCTGGGACGCCTGGAACAGCTCCAACCTCTCCGACATCATCGTGGCGCTCGTCTATGTCGGTCTGGTTGGCTTCCTGCTCGATCGCGTGGTCGCCCTGGCCGGGCGGATCGCGACCCGTGGCACCCAGGCGGCATGAGGAGACGGGACATGGACCAGCATCGCTTCCTCGAAATCACCCAGCTGTCGATCAGCTTCCCCAAAAGCCCGCTGCCGGTGCTGCATGACGTCGACCTGCAGATCGCGCGCGGCGAATACGTGGCGGTCATCGGGCATTCCGGCTGCGGCAAATCCACCCTGCTGAACGTCATCGCCGGGCTGCTGCCGGCCAGTGGCGGCGGCGTGGTGCTGGATGGGCGAGAGATCGCCGGCCCTGGCCCCGATCGCGCCGTGGTCTTCCAGAACCACAGCCTGCTGCCCTGGCTGACCTGCTACGAGAATATCCGCCTCGCCGTCGACCAGACCCTCTCGAAGACCATGAGCCGCGCCGAGCGGCATGACTGGGTGCTGGAAAACCTCGCGATGGTCCGCATGACCTCAGCCAAGGATAAGCGCCCGGCGGAGATCTCGGGCGGCATGAAGCAGCGCATCGGCATCGCCCGCGCGCTGGCCATGCGCCCCAAAGTGCTGCTGATGGATGAGCCCTTCGGCGCGCTGGATGCGCTGACGCGCGCGCATCTGCAGGACCAGGTGATGGAAATCCACGCCAGCCGCGGCACGACGGTGGTGATGATCACCCATGACGTGGATGAGGCGGTGCTGCTTGCCGATCGCATCGTCATGCTCACCAACGGCCCGAACGCCACGGTGGGCGAGGTGCTGGAGGTGAAGCTGCCCCGCCCGCGCGACCGCTTGGCGCTGGCCGCCGACCCCGCCTTCACCGCCGCCCGCGCCGCGGTGCTGGAATTCCTCCACGCACGGCATGCCAACCCCGCCTTGGCCGCGGCCTGAGACAGCGATGCGCGTCCTCGTCATCGGCGCCGGCCCGGCCGGCACGCGCTGCGCGACACGCCTTGCCGCGCGGGTGCCGGGGGCCGAGGTCACGCTGCTCGGCGCCGAGGCGGCGCTGCCCTATGACCGGGTGCGCCTCTCTCAATTGCTGACCGGGGAGAGCGATATCCCTGGCCTGATCACCCATGAGCTGGCGGCGCTGGCCGCCGCCGGGGTCCGCTTCCGTCCCGGCACGGCGGTCGCTGCCATCGATCGCGCAGCGCGCGCCGTGCGGACCGCGCGCGGCGAGGTGCTGGCCTATGACCGGCTGGTGCTGGCGCTGGGCTCCTCGGCGCTTCGCCTGCCGCTGCCGGGCGGCGACCTGCCGGGCGTGCTGGCCTATCGCGACCTCGACGATGTTCGGGCCATGCTGCGGCTGGCCGCGCCGGGCGGGCGGGCGGTGGTCATCGGTGGCGGGCTGCTCGGCCTTGAAGCCGCCGTGGGGCTGGCCGCGCGCGGCCAGCGGGTCACGGTCGTGCATGCCCTGGATTGGCCGATGGAGCGGCAATTGGACCGGGTGGCGGGTGGGCTGCTGGCTGGCCGGCTCGGCGGGCGCGGCATTGCCTTCGCGATGCCGGCGAAGACCATGGCGATTGAGGGCACGGGCCAGGTCGAAGCGGTGCGCCTGGATGATGGCCGGGCGCTGCCGGCCGATCTGGTGGTGCAGGCCGTCGGCGTGCGGCCGAACGCGGCGCTGGCGGCGGCGGCGGGCCTGCCGGTTGGGCGCGGCATTGTCGTTGATGACGCGATGCGCACCGCCGATCCGGCCATCTACGCCATCGGGGAATGCGCCGAACATGCCGGGCGGACCATCGGCCTCGTCGCCCCGGCGCTGCAACAGGCCGAGGTCGCGGTGCAGTCCATCGCCGGCGAAGCGGCGGCCCGCTGGCGCCCGGCGGCCGATGCCGCCGCGCTCAAGGTCTCCGGCACCGCCGTCTGGTCGGCGGGCGACATCGCCGGTGAGGCGGAGGCGATCACCCTGCACGACGATGATGCCGAGCATTACCGCCGGCTGTTCCTGCGCGAGGATCGGCTGGTCGGCTGCGTGCTCTACGGCGATACCGCCGATGCGGGCTACTACCTCGACCTCATCGGCTCCGGCCGGCCGGTCGCGCCGATCCGGCACAGCCTGGTGTTCGGCGCCGCGCTGCAGCCGGTGGCGGCCTGAGATGACCGAGACCCGCACCACCTGCCCCTATTGCGGCGTCGGCTGCGGGGTCCTGGTCGATGCCAAGGGCGCGGTGCGCGGCGACCCCGACCACCCCGCCAATGCCGGCCGCCTGTGCAGCAAGGGCACCGCGCTTGGCGAAACGCTGGACCAGCCCGGCCGGCTGCTGCACCCGGAAGTGGACGGCAAGCGCGCGAGCTGGGAGGCCGCGCTCGATGCCGTGGCCGAGGGCTTCCGCAGCGCCCTCGCCGCCGGTGGGCCTGAGGCTGTCGCGCTCTATGTCTCCGGCCAATTGCTGACCGAGGACTACTACGCCGCCAACAAGCTGGCGAAGGGCGTGCTCGGCACCGGCAATATCGACAGCAACTCTCGCCTCTGTATGGCCAGCGCCGTCGCCGGCCATCGCCGCGCCTTCGGCGAGGATCTGGTCCCCGGCATCTACGAGGATCTGGAACAGGCCGATCTGCTGGTGCTGGTCGGCAGCAACCTCGCCTGGTGCCACCCGGTGCTGCATCAGCGCGTTTTGGCGGCCAAGGCGGCGCGGCCGGCGATGCGGATCGTGGTGGTCGATCCCCGCCGCACCGCGACCTGCGAGGGCGCCGACCTGCATCTGGCAGTCGCGCCGGGCGGCGATGTGGCCTTGTTCAACACGCTGCTGCGCGCGTTGCACGCGCGCGGCATGCGCAGCGACGCGCCGGGGCTGGAGGCGGCGCTGGCCGCACCGCTCGGCCCGCATGGCATCCCGCCCGCCGCGCTCGGCACCTTCCTCGATTGGTTCGCCACCACGCCGCGCACGGTGACGCTGTTCAGCCAGGGCGCCAATCAATCGAGCGCGGGGACCGACAAGGCGAACGCGATCATCAACTGCCATCTGCTGGCCGGGCATATCGGCCAGCCGGGCGCCGGCCCGTTCAGCGTCACCGGCCAGCCCAATGCGATGGGCGGACGGGAAGTCGGCGCGCTGGCGAACATGCTGGCCGGGCATCTCGACTGGTCGGTACCGGCCGAGGTCGCGGCGCTCAGCGCGTTCTGGCAGGCGCCGAAGCTGGCCAGCGGCCCCGGGCTGAAGGCGGTGGAGCTGTTCCGCGCCGCCGCCGCAGGGCGCATCGGCGCGCTCTGGGTCATGGCGACCAACCCCGCCGTCTCCCTGCCGGAAGCCGCGACGGTGCGCGCCGCGCTGCGGCGCGTGCCCTGCCTCGTCGTCTCGGACTGCACGCGAGACAGCGATACCCTGGCCTTGGCCCGCATCCGCCTGCCCGCTTTGGGCTGGGGCGAGAAAGACGGCACGGTGACCAACAGCGAACGCGTCATCAGCCGCCAGCGCGGCTTCCGCCCCTGGCCCGGGGAAGCGCGGCCGGATTGGTGGATGATCGCCGAGGTGGCGGCGCGGCTGGGCTGGGCGGCGCAATTCGCCTGGGACGGCCCGGCCGCGATCTTCCGTGAGCACGCGGCGGTGACCACCCTCGCCCGCCCGGCGCCGCGCGCCTTCGACCTCACCGGCCTGGCCGGCCTCAGCGATGCCGCTTATGCCAGCCTGGCGCCGATCCGCTGGCCCGTGCTGCGGCCCGGCGTGCCGGGCGGGCGGCTGGCGCCGGCGGCGCGCTTCGTCGCCACTGCCTTCCGCCCGCCCGCCGCCGCGCCCGATGCCGCCTATCCGCTGCGCCTGCTGACCGGGCGGCTGCGCGACCAGTGGCACACCATGACCCGCACCGGCCTGGTGCCGCGCCTGATGGCGCATGCGCCCGAGCCCGTGCTGGCCATCCATCCCGACGATACGGCGCTGGCCGATGGCGGGCTGGCGGCGGTGGAAAGCCCGCATGGCCGCGCCGTGCTGCGGCTGCGCCACGACCCCAGCCTGCCCCGCGGCGCCTGCTTCGCCCCGATGCACTGGACCGACCGCTTCGCCCCGGCGGCGCGCATCAATGCGGCGGTGAATGCCGCCGTCGATCCCGTCTCCGGCCAGCCGGAACTCAAGCACACGCCGGTCCGGGTGGTGCCGGCGCCGATGCGCTGGCACGGCTTCCTGCTGGCGCGGCAGCGCCTGGGGGCCGATCTCGCGCCCTGGTGCGCGCTGCTGCCGGCCGGCGGCGAGGTCTGGCGCCATGAACTGGCCGGCACCGAAGCGCCGGCCGCAGCCTTCGCCCGGCTGCGCGCGCGGCTGCTGGGGCCGGAGGCGCGCTGGGTGGTGCTGGAAGACCTGGCGGGCGACACCCATCGCGCCGCGCGGCTGGCCAATGGCCGGCTGGACGCCGTGCTGTTCCTGGGCCCGACGCCGGCCTTGCCGCCGCGCGATTGGCTGGTTTCCCTCTTTGCCCGGGACCAGATCGGCAGCGCGGCGCGGCGGACGCTGCTGGCAGGCATCGCCAGCGATGCGCCGCCGCCCTCCCCCACGCTTTGCGTCTGCCACGGGGTGACGGAGGCGAAGGTTTGCCAAGCCCTGCGCGCCGGTGCCAAAACCCTGGCGGCGATCGGCGCGGCGACAGGCGCCGGGACCGGCTGCGGCTCCTGCCGGCCGGAACTCTCGGCGCTGTTGACGCGGATGCCGGAGCGCCTGCCGGAGCCCGCGTGATATGCAGCATTTCCCCGTCTTTCTGGACCTCCGCGGGCAGACCGCCCTATTGCTGGGCAGCGGCGAGCAGGCCGAGGCCAAGGCCACGCTGCTGGCGGCCGCCGGCGCCGCAATCCGCCGCGCGGACAGCTTCACGCCGGCGCTGCTGGACGGGATCGTCCTCGCCATCGGCGCCGGGACGGCAGAGGCGGAGCTGGTGGCCCTTGCGGCCGCCTGCCGGGCGCGCGGCATTCCGGTGAATGTGGTGGACCGCCCGGCGCTGTGTTCGGCGCTGCTGCCGGCGATCATTGATCGCGCGCCGATGACCATCGCCGTTTCCTCCGGCGGGGCGGCGCCGGTGCTGGCGCGGCTGGTGCGCCAGAAGATCGAGGCGGTGCTGCCGCCCGGCCTTGGGCTGATCGCAGCCTTGGCCGAGCGCTGGAAGGCAGCGATCCGCCAACGCCTGCCCGCACTCGGCCCGCGGCGGCGCTTCCTGGAACAGGTGCTGGAAGGCGAGCCATCGCGCCGGGCCGCGGCGGGCGATGCCGCCGGCGCCGACCGCGCCATGGCCGCCGCCCTTGCCAGTGCCGAGGAGCGCCCGCGCGGCATGGTGCACCTGGTGGGCGCCGGCCCCGGCGCCGGTGACCTGCTGACGCTGCGCGCGCTGCGGCTGCTGGGAGAGGCGGATGTCATCGTCCATGACCGCCTGGGCTGCGAGGATGCGCTGGGCATGGCGCGGCGCGATGCGGAACGCATTTTTGTGGGCAAGCGGCGCGGCGATCATTGCCTGCCGCAGGACGGCATCAACGCGCTGCTGGTGCGGCTGGCCCGCGAGGGCAAGCGGGTGGTGCGGCTGAAGGGCGGCGACCCGCTGATCTTCGGGCGTGGCGGGGAGGAAGCGGAGGCGCTGGCCGCCGCCGGCATCCCCTGTGAGGTGGTGCCCGGCGTGACCGCCGCCTTGGCCTGCGCCGCCGGAGCGGGGATTCCGCTGACCCATCGCGACGCGGCGCGGGCGGTGACCTTCGTCACCGGGCATCGGCGCGAGGGTGGCGTTGATCTGGCGGGGCTGGTGCAGCCCGGGGTGACGCTGGCGATTTACATGGGCATTGCGATGCTGCGGCCGATCCATGACGCGCTGCTGGCCGGGGGGATGTCCCCGGCCATGCCCGCTGCCGTGATCGAGCGCGGCGGCACGCCCGGGCAGCGCGTGCTGCGCGGGACGCTGGCCGAAATGCTGGCGCAGGCGCCCGGCTGGGTGACGGAGGGCCCGGCGCTGCTGCTGGTGGGTGAGGCCGTGGGCCGCGCGACGCCAGCCTGGGCCAGCGCGGCGTAGAGCGCGATGCGATGCGGCGGAAGCGCCGAAGGCGCTGAATCGCGCGATCCAACAACTGCCAGAGCGGGCCGCGTGAACCTATGTGAACGCCGCGTGCTCTAGACAAAAGCTAGCGCGAGGTGCGGACCCGCATGCGACCGCACCCTGCTGAAGCGCCCCCCGCCGCCTCAGCCCCGCCGCTGCCAGCGGCGGCGGAACAGGCCCAGGCCGAGCAGCCCAGCGCCGAGCAGGGCGGCGGTGGCGGGTTCGGGGATGTCCGCCGTCAGCAGGAAGGCCCGGTACTCACCGTTATAGGTGCCATAGCCGGCAATCTGCCCGGCATCATTAACGGCTTGGGCGCTCTCCAACACCCAGCCGGAATTGGCCGGCAGCAGGGTGTTCAGATCGATCAGCGAACCGCCCTGCCAGACCGCGGCGACGTAAGAGCCCACTCCGACTCCCGTCTCAACCTGCCCGACGATCAGGCCACTCGAATTAATGCCAAAGGCGAAGCCTCCGCCGCCGTAATCGGGTAGGGTCTGCACCGTACTGGGCGCCGTCCACAGGAAGGGGTCAAAGTCCCCGCCGACGTTCGCCATGTACCCGACCACCGCGCCGCTGGCGTTGATCGCATAGGCGAAGGAGCCATTGCCCGCCCCGAGATCCTGCATGCCGCCGGCGGCGGTCCAGCGGAAGGCATGAGTATTGCCGCTCGAAGTGGTGTTATAGGAACCGCCGACGACCTGCCCGCTGGCATTGATGGCAAGCGCCTGGCTCGCGTTGTCCCCGGACAGCGCACCGAGATCCTGGATGCCGCCGGTGGCGGTCCAAAGAAATGCCCGGTCGCGAGGGGAGAAGGCGTCAGTCGATACGCCGACGACTTGGCCGCTGTCATTGATGGCGATGGCTTCAGAGCGCAAACCGCCGAGCGTCGGGAGCAGTTGCATGCCGCTGCCAGGGGTCCAGAGAAAGGCGCGGTTGTTCCCGTAGGTATAGGTGGACACACCCGCCACCTGCCCGGCGCTGTTAATGCCGTTGCCATAACTGTCGCTCCCGCCCAGCGTGCCCAGGTCCTGCATCCCGCCACCGCTGGTCCAGCGGAAGGCGTGGTCGGGGGAGGCGCCGTTTGTCGTATACCCGGTCACCTGCCCATTCGCGCTCAGCGCAAACCCCCCGCTGCTAATATAGCCCGGCAGGACACCGAGATTGGTGACGCTGTAGCTGGTCGCCAGCGCCGGGGCGGCGAGCAGCGCGCCGCCGAGCCCAACCGCCAGGGTGGCCGCAAGCCGCCACACCGGGCGGGTTCGTTGGCCCTGATCCGCCTGCCGC
>CAITYE010000522.1 GCA_903896535.1 uncultured Paracraurococcus sp. | reverse complement strand
GTATTGCCGAAGGTCTCCAGCCAGAGCTGGGTGTAACGCACCTCCAGGTCGATATCCCGGGTCGGCCGCTTGTCGTAATAGGCGAGGACGAGCGAGCCGCCCGTGCCATGGACCAGCACTTGCCGCTTGGTGAGCGGGTCGACGGCGAGGTCGGTCTTGTATTCGATGAAGCGGCCAAAGAGCGAGGCGTCGGAGGCCGCGCCGCCGCCGGCAACGTTGAAGATCGGCCGCAGCACCCAGTTCTCGGTCAGATGGAAATCCCAGCCAACGCCCAGCGTCAGCGCCAGGTTATTCCAGCGCAGCGGTTGGTTGTAAGTGGGGCTCGAGGTGAAAAGGAACCGCGGATCGTAGCGGGCGTAGCCCAAGAAGCCTTCTGTATAGAGCGGGAAACTGGGGTCCCACGTGAAGCCGGAGCCGAACTGGCTAAGGTTCATCTGCGTCGCGGCGCCGCCGGAGATGGTCTGGCCCTGTGAGACCTGTAGGGAGTTGGCCGATCCGTCCGGCGACATGTTGTAGCCCATCAGCGCGATCACGCCGCCGCGCCGGGGCTGGAACTGGCTCAGCAGGTTCTGCACGCGATCGCCGGCTTGGTTCATCAAGGCGCCGTTGCCGATGCCTAGCCCGCTGCCATCCCCCGGCAGGGTCAGCGAAGTCTGCGCGCGCCCTGTCCAGGGCAGCAGCAGCAGGGCGGCCAGCAGTGGCAGGCAACGGATCATCGGCGCGGTGGCAGGGTGGGCGCTGCCGCCGCCGGCGGGGACAGCAGCAGCGCGGGGCGCGGCAGGGCGGCGTCGGTCAGTTGCAAACGGTGCTCGGCCGCACGGATGTAATAAGCGCTCTCACCCTTGCTGAGCGTCCCCGAACGCTCGGCCAGCAGCGCCAGCCCCTCGGCGATCTGGGCCAGCACGGCGCGATACTGGGCATTGCCTGCAAGTGCGGCGGCATTGCCGCGATCGCGGTTCGTCTGCCGGTCCGCCGCTGCGGTCATGGCGGCGATCAGCGCCTGGGCGTTGGGGTCAGTCTTCTTGATCAGGCTGCCCAGCTGGGGCGCCTGCATCATGGCGCGGCTCGCATAGGCCAGCTGCTCGCCGAGCAAGGTCATCGGCGCCTGCGCCGCCGCATCGGCCGGCGCGAGGCGGGCGAGCCGTTCGGCGAAGGGCTGGGTGCGATAAGGGATCACGCCGTCGCTGGCGACCAGAGAGAGCATGGACAGATGCAGTGACAGCGCTTCCTGCATCGCCCGCAGGCTGTCGCCTTCGGCCGAGCTGGGCGCGCCGGACAGCATGCCGGTGGCGAGCGCGGGGCTGCGGTAATCGGCGGCAAGGCTCGCGGCCTCGGTCCAATCCCGCACCGGGCTGTAGTCCGGGGGGGAGCAGGCGGCCAGGAACAGGGCGGCGAGCAGGGCAGGGCGGCGGGCACGCATCGGCGGTTTCACCCTCGGGCCGCGGCGGGCGGCGTGGCGGTGGGCAGGCGGGCGAAGGCACGGCGGAGTTCGGTGGCCTCGGCGCGCAGCCGCCGGCCGACGGCTTCCTGGTCGAGATGGCGGCTGCGCGCCCGCAACAGCGCATGCACAGCGGCGATCCTGGGCAGGAGCGACCGGTAGCCAAGGCGGGCCGCGGCGTGCAACTCGGCCTCTGGCCCCGGCGACGGCGGGGGGAGGGCGGCGATGCCCTGGTCCAACTGCCCGAGCAGTTGGCGCAACGGCGCATCGCCAGCGCGCACCAGCGCCTCCAGCCGCCAATCCTCAGGCGTCTCGAGCATGAACGGGCCGGACTGGGCCGCCAGCGGGCGGGGATTGCCGGCTTGCGCCGTCGCCAGCGCCACGCCGAGCTGCGCGATGGCGGCCCCTGCCGTCGGATCAGAGGCGCCGGCGGTCGCGGCGAGGATCTCAAAGGGGGCGGAGTCCTGGCCGATCACGGCGGAGCGCCGGTCAAGCAGGCCGAGATCAAAGAGGTAGGCCACAACCGCCTGCTGCTGGGCGCGCAGCCCTGTCGCCTCGGGCGGCACGGCGGCCGGATAGGCGACGATCAGGCTCGCTGCATTGGCCCAGTCCGTGATGCCCGGATTGGCCGGAAGGGAACAGCCGGCCAGGAACGCGATGCTGCCCATAGCAAAACGCCGCCGCGAAGCGCCCGCGAACGGCGCCAACCTGTTGGAAGGGGTAACTAAACTATTTAGAAAAATCAGCGGCATCAGCAGGTTCGTGGTGGGCGCGACAGGGATTGAACCTGTGACCCCTACCGTGTCAAGGTAGTGCTCTACCGCTGAGCTACGCGCCCTTACCCCGGGATTTCGCTTCTAGCCTTTGCCGCACGGTGCGGCAAGCCTGCCCGCGCGCGACTGGATGCGCTTGACAGTGGCGGATCCCGAAAGCCGCCCCATAATAGGCCCAATGGATCTGCCCGCCCCGATCATCGCCTCTGCGGCGGCGCCGCCCTACCTGCTGTCCCGCCCGGCCGTGCAGGCGGTGCCGGTGGTCTTCGCCTCGCCGCATTCCGGCCGGGAGTATCCGCCCGAGTTCGTGGCTGCGGCGCGGCTCGATCCGCTGGCGCTCCGCAAGTCTGAGGACGGCTTCGTCGACGAGTTGTTCGCCGCCGCGCCGGAGTTTGGCGCGCCGCTGCTGGCCGCGACGTTTCCGCGCGTCTTCTGCGACGTGAACCGGGAACCCTGGGAACTGGACCCGGGGATGTTCGACGGGCCGCTGCCGCATTGGGTGAACACCGCCTCACCGCGAGTCGGCGCTGGGCTTGGCACCATCGCCCGGGTGGTGGCGACTGGCGAGCCGGTCTACCGCCGCAAGTTGAGCTTCGCCGAGGCCGAAGAGCGTATCCGTACGCTCTGGCAGCCCTATCACGCCGCCCTGGCGGCGCTGATCGCCGAAACCCGCAACAGCTTCGGCTATTGCCTGCTGATCGATTGCCACTCCATGCCGCTTCACCCCGCGCATGCCGCGGCGCCGCCGGATTTCGTGCTGGGTGATGCGCATGGCACGGCTTGCGCCCCCCAGGCGACGCGCTTGGTCGAGGAGATTCTCCAGGGCCTCGGCTACCGGGTGCGAAGGAATGATCCCTATGCCGGCGGGTATGTCACACGCCATTACGGCCGGCCGCGCGAAGGGGTGCATGCGCTGCAGGTGGAAATCGCCCGACCGCTTTATATGGATGAGCAGCGGATCGAGCGGCTGCCACGAATGGCATCGCTACAGCAGGATCTCGCGCGGCTGATCGGTGGGCTGGCCGCTGCCGATTGGCGCGGCTTCGGCGATTCCTGAATGTCCGCGGACAAAAAAAGGGCGGTGCCTTGCGGCACCGCCAAGTTTAGGGAGGAAACGTCCAAGAATGCAGCAACTTGAAGTGATCGCCTTGCTGCGCTGCAACATATAAAACGAGCAAAATCGGGATGCAAGGGTTTTTTCGCAGTGCAGCAAAAATCCCCCCCGATGCCGCCGCTATCGCTTCCTCGGCCGCATCGTGATAGCCCTTTATCCGTGATCGTCAGCCCCCGCCTGCGCCGCCTGTTCGGCCTTTCTCTCTCCGCGCTCCTGGCACTGGCGACCGCCAATGCCGAGGCAGCGCCCAAGCAAAAAGCCAAGCCGGTCAAAGAGCCGGAGGCCCTAGGCCCGCCGCAACCGATCGCCGTCCCGCCTGAACGCATGTGCCGCCGCGCCATCGAGATTGCCGAGCATGAGCACCGGCTGCCGCAAGGCCTGCTGCACGCGATCGGCCGCGTCGAATCCGGCCGCGGTGGCGGGTCCTGGCCCTGGACCATCAATGCCGAGGGCAAGGGCAAGTTTTTCGCAACGAAGGAGGAGGCGGTCGCCGAGGTCCGCGCCTTGCAGGAGCGGGGCGTGCGGATCATCGATGTCGGCTGCATGCAGGTGAATCTCCATCACCACCCGCAGGCCTTCCCGGATCTGGACGCGGCCTTCGAGCCGGTGGTGAACGCCCGCTATGCCGGGCTTTTCCTGACGCGCCTCTACGCCAAGGCCGGCGATTGGATCACCGCAACCGGCTATTATCATTCGGCGAACCCCGAGCATTCCGAGCCCTATAAGGCCAATGTGCTGGCACGCTGGACCGGCGCGCCGCAGGGCGATGCCTCTCCGCCGCGCGGCTTTGCCGCTGTCTCCACCGGCGGCGGCGGCGGGGTCGGTTCCGCCTTCGCGGCGCAATCAGGCCGTCCGGTCGCGCCAGAGGAACGACGCCGGCAGGCGCTGGTGGCGGCCTGGAACGGATCTGGCCAGATGCTCGATCAGCGGGTGATGCGCTGGAACGGCGTGCAGATGGTGCTGATGCAGCCGCCACGCCCCGGTGCCGCCCCTGGCACTCCGGCGCGCCTGACCTTCGAGATCACGCCTTTCCCCCCGCCGCCTGGCCAGGGGCATGCGCTGTTGCAGCGCTCGGCGCGGACCAATGCGGCGCCTGGCAGCGGCCGGCGCGCGTTGCGCCTGGAAATGGCCGAGGCCTTGCCGAACGCGTCGCTATTGCCGCAGTCCTTTAGCACCGTCACCACCGTGCCGCGCCCGGCGGTGAAGGTGCCGGCGCCGAAGCTCAGGCAGTAGCGAATCAGGCCGCGAATTCGGCGCGAATCGCGGCCGTATGCTGGCCGAGCGCCGGGACCGCGCCGAGCGTCCGGGCCCCGTCTGAAAGGCGGGCCGGCGGCGCGCCGACGGCGATCGGGCCCTGTTCCGTCTCCACCATCACCCGCCGCAGCGCCGGATGGTTCTGCAGCCCCTCGCAATCGTTCACGAAGCCATAGGCCGTATTGGCGCTGCGCAGTTTGGCTGCCGCTTCCTCTCGTGTCAGGCGGGCGAACATCGCGGCGATATGCGCATCGACCATGGGCCGGTGCGCCACGCGGTCATTGTTCACGCGGAAGCCGTCCCGCTGCGGCAGGGCCGGCTCGTCCAGGAAATGCGTGCAGAAGCTGGCCCATTCCCGCTCGTTCTGGATGGCGATGAGGACCAGTTGGCCATCCTTCGTGCCGAAGGCGCCATAGGGACAGATCGAGGGATGGGCGAGGCCGATCCGCGGTGGGGTCTTTCCCGTGCCTTCGAACTGGAGCAGAGGCACGGTCATCCAATCGGCCATGCCATCGAACAGGGAGACGGCGATGCCCTTGCCCTGGCCGGTGATGCCGCGCGCGATGAGCGCTTCCAGCACCGCGGCATGGGCATACATGCCGCAGGCGATGTCGCAGCAGGAGACGCCGACCCGTCCCGGGCCTTCCGCGCGTCCGGTGACCGCCGCTAGCCCGGTTTCGGCCTGCACCAGCAGGTCATAGGCTTTCATCGTCGCGTAATCGCCCTCATCGCCATAGCCTGAGATATCGACGGTAATCAGCCGTGGATGCCGTGCACGCAGTTCGGCCGAGGCAAAGCCGGCGCGGGCCATGGCGCCTGGCGCCAGGTTCTGCATCAGCACGTCGGCGCGCCCGATCAGCCGCCCGAGTAGCGCCTTGTCGCCGGGGTTCTTAATATCGAGGCAGAGGCTTTCCTTGCCGCGGTTCAGCCAGACGAAATAGCTGCTCTGGCCCTTCGCCGCGGCGTCATAGGCGCGGGCGAAGTCGCCTTCCGGCCGTTCGATCTTGATGACCCGGGCGCCGGCATCGGCGAGGCGAGACGCGCAATAGGGCGCGGCGACCGCCTGTTCCATCGAGACAACGAGCAGGCCGGCGAGAGGCTTCGATCCGGTGGTCATGCGGTTCCTGTCCTGGCGCGCTGGCCGCGGCCCGGGAAGGGTGGCCAGCATCGCATGGTATCGGTGCTGCCGCCGACCGGCCAGATGCCCCAGAGGCGCTTTTCCAAGCAGTGGCGTTGACATCCGCGGCGTAGCCCGATACCCCCCGCGCTCTCGCTGCCCGGCTACGCCCGGAGCCTGCGGAGGGGTGCCCGAGTGGCTAAAGGGGACGGACTGTAAATCCGTTGGCTTGCGCCTACGTTGGTTCGAATCCAACCCCCTCCATTGGTCCCTGACGTGGCTGGCGGCGGCGTCGCTTTGGGCGGGTGTAGCTCAATGGTAGAGTCCCAGCCTTCCAAGCTGGTTGTGCGGGTTCGATCCCCGTCACCCGCTCCACGAGGCGGCCAGGGTCTTCGGCGCAACATCTTCATCGACGGCTAAAGGCGGACCCTGACGATGGCGAAGGCGAAGTTTGAGCGGAACAAGCCGCACTGCAACATCGGGACGATTGGCCATGTTGATCATGGCAAGACGTCGTTGACGGCGGCGATTACCAAGATTTTGGCGGAGTCGGGT
>CAITYE010000521.1 GCA_903896535.1 uncultured Paracraurococcus sp. | reverse complement strand
TCAGCCGCGCGGCAGATGCTCGGCGATATAGGGCGGCAGGTGAAAGGCGCCGACATGGATCTCGGGCGTCCAGTAACGGGTGAGACCCAGAATACCCGCTGCCGCCGCCCTGGCGTGGATCGTCTCCACCGGCACCTGTCGCAAAGACGCATCCTTGGCCGCCCAGCCCAGCGTCATGAAGCCCCCGACATAGGTCGGCACCGCCGCCACATAGGCCCAGATGTCGGCGAAGGCCCGGCTGCGGCGGAGCGAGGTCTCATGCAACTCCTCCGCCTGCATGAAGGGGACGCCGCATTGGTTCACGATCACCCCACGCGGCGATAGCAGGCGCGCCGCATTGGCGTAGAACTCGTCGGTGAAGAGCGCCTCGCCCACCCCGATCGGATCGGTGCTGTCCACGATCACCGCATCGAAGCTATCGGCCGCGGCGCGGCGCACATAATCGATCCCGTCGCCGACGATGACCTCGGCGCGCGGATCATCCCAAGCCGCCCCGCCGATCGCCGGCAGGTGTTCGCGGCACAGCCGGATCACCTCACCGTCGATCTCCACCATCACCGCTCGTTCGACGTTGCGGTGCTGCAAGACGCGGCGCAGCACGCCCCCGTCGCCGGCGCCGATGATCAGCACCCGCTGTGCCGCGCCATGCGCCAGCAGCGGCACATGGGCCAACATTTCCTGGTAGACGAACTCATCCGCTTCGGTGATCTGCACGACGCCGTCGAGCAGCATCACCCGCCCATGCGTCTCGCTTTCGAACAACAGGATGTCCTGAAACTGGCTGCGGACCCGGGCGAGCTCGCGCACCATGCGGAAGCGTTGCCCCCAGGCGCTGTAGAGGGTCTCATTTACCCAGGCTTCGGTCATGGCGCCGCTCCTCGACAGGCCGCTGGCAGAACCTTCCGGTCCTGTTCAGGCCAGGATGCCGCGCTTGTGTTCGGAGAGCTGCACCCGACCCGGGCGGAATCCGTGCTTCAGCACCGGGATCGCCAGATAGGGATCGCAGGCCCCACACACGAAGATGTCGAGTGCGGCGTACCGGCGCTCGGGCCAGGTGTGGATGGAGACATGGCTTTCCGCCAGCACCAGCACGCCAGAGACGCCGCTATTGGGGCCGAAATGGTGGAAATGCCAATGCAGAATCGTCGCGCCGGTCGCCTGGGCCGCCTCCCGCAACACCTGGTCGATGTGTTCGGGATCGGCCAAGTCGTCCGCTTCCCACAGATCGATGATCAAGTGGGTTCCCGCGAACTGGACGCCATCGCGCATGACAAAATAATCTTTCTGCGCCTCGGTTGAGGCGGTCAGATCCTGGGCGTCGCTCGGTGAGGTAGCCGAGACCATCCCCAGTTGGAGAAGAGCATCCATCGGCCCTAAATCCCACCAGCAGATGACCGGGTTGATCGACAATCGATCAGGTCAAAGGACGCGCCGTATGAGCCAGATGTGAGGATTCCGCAAGCCTGTTTTCTGCGCGGACCGACAACTCAAGGCGTCCCGCGCGTCGCCTGCCGCGCAGCCTCGACCTTGGTGGGCAGCCGATGAAAGATCTGCAACTCCCCTTGCAAGCGCGGCAGATCGGCCAGGCCCTGCAGCGGCGTATCGACCAGCCGCTGGAAGGCGGTCGCCAACGGCCCCGGCGGCAAGCGCCCGGCCATCGCCCGGCGCAAGGTCGCCAGGCCGGCGTCATGGCCCGCGAGCGCCAGCAGCGCCGCTTCCCGAAGGGCCAGGCGTTGCTCTGCCTCTGGCAGCGGGGTGTTGGCGGCCGGCTGCGCGCCGCGCCGCGTGGCCAAAGCCGCCGCTGCGCCCGTCCAGTCCTGCAACTCGGTCAATAATTCGGCGATCGTCTCGGCCGCCGGGGCGCCGAAGCTCCGCAGGGACGCCACCGCTTCGCGCGCCCGGCCGCGCCTAGCCTCGATGCGCGCCATCAGCAGGGCGCGGTCCAGGGCGAGCGCCGCAGGCGGATCAGGCATGGCGGTCTCGGCCAACAGCTTGGCGGCATCGGTGGCATCCCCCTCCCCCAACCGCAGCGCTGCCAGCCGCAGCCCGAGCGTCGCACGCCGTTCGCCCTGGGCGCGGGCCAGCAGCGGTCGCAACAGGCCGGTCGCCCGATCGGTCAGGTCAAGCTCGGCCAAGCGTTCGGCCAGGACCACCAGCGCCGCATCACCGCGCGCATTGCCAGGCAGCAGGTTGGAATTTGAATCATAGAGCGTCACGGCCGCGAGCGGCGCCTCCGTCTCCAACGTGGCGGCGAAGGCATCCTTCAGCAGCGCCTGCACCTGCGTTGGTTCATCCGGAAACAGGGCCGCGCTTTCCTGCAACAGCGCGAAGGCCCGCCGTGCCGCCCCGCCTTGGAGGAGCAGATCGGCGATGCGCAGGCGAAGACCAAGCTCCTCGGCGCCGCGCCAGGCGAACAGGGACTTCTCCAGCTCCTCAGCCGCTTTCAGCGGCGTGGTGTTGCCAGTGGCAAGGCGCAGTTCGGCAGCGCGACGCATCGCCCGTGCCCGGGATTGCCGATCGCCCCCCTGGGCAATGGTGGCGTAGGACGAAAGGGCTTCGTCCGGCCGCTTTTCCAACTCCTGCAACACCGCCTTCGGGAAAGCGAGATTGTGATCGGCCGGTGCGGCGGCCAGCAGCGCATGCAGGCCCGCCGCATCGCCGGCTTCCACCAGCGATTGTCCGACCAACGGGGCCAGGCGCCGTTGCAACTCTGCCGGATAGCCCAGCAGCAGTGGCAAGGTTGCCCGGAGCGCCGGTGCCGCGGCCTTCGGATCGCCCAACTCGCTGGCGAGAACTGCCCGCCAAAGGCGGATTTCGTCGGTATCCGGCAAGCTGGGCAGGCTGAGCCCGGATGCTTCACCCGGCCGCCCCGCCAGCAAGGCCGCGATGGAGGAAAGGGCCCGATAGAGCGGATCGCGGCCCGCCCGCGGGTCCTCGGCATAGCCGATCGCCAGCAGCGCCTGCGTTTCCTGCGGCATGCCGAGGGCGAGCATCACCTCGGCCGCCGCGCGACGCGCCGCCACCCGGGCCAACGGGGGCGCGACGACGATGCTGGCCTGGAGCGCTTTCAACCGTTCGAGCAGCGCCGGCGCCGGTTGATTGGGAAACGCGAAGCTGCGGCTCATGCTCGGCGCCGCGGCCGCCGTGCTCACCTGCGGGTCCAAGGCCAGGCGTTCGGTCACGCCGAGGTTGATCGTAACGCCCTCGCTCTGGACCCGGAGGGTCACCTGATCCGAACGCGCCAGCACGGCGACGCCGAGCCCGGTGGGCAGCAGGTCAAGTTCCGGCAGCCGGCGTTCAACCAGCATCATCTGGTCGGCCTTTGCCGTCGTGGCCAACAGCAATGGCAAACCGCTCTCCGGGTCCTGGACCGGCACGACGCGGCCCGGCTGGCTGAGGGAGACGAGCAAGCGCGCGGCTGCCGGATCGGCTCGGGGCTCCAGCCCGGGGGTCGGCAGATCGGTGGGTCCATCCAGCAGGATGACCCAGGCCTTCGCTTCCCGCCGCGCGCGCGGCGTGCCGTGCGGGGCGGTCGGGACCAGCAGGACACCCCCCTCTGGCCGCAGCTCGATTTCCGCCTGGGCGAGGCCCGGGCTGAGCTTCAGGGCCGCGATGTCCAGCGGCTCCCGCGTATCAAGGGCAATGATCAGCGTCGCGCCACGGCGCAAGACGGCGGCGGTGGTGTAGTTCGGCACCGGTATCACCAGCCGGCCGGTCGCGGCCTTGGCGGCAGGGGCCTCCGCGGCCGGTGGCGCGCTGGCGGGGGGCGGCGGGGCTGGCTGGGCCGCGGGCGGTTCCGCCGGCCGCGCATCCTCGCCCACCGCGGGTGGTGGCGTCGGCGGACCAACCGGTTTCGCAGCCGCAGGCGGGCTGCTGCCCCCGCCGGGCCCGGCATCGGTCCGCTTAGGACGCACGCGCCGCTCTGGCTTCGCTTTGCCTTGCCGCGGCTGCTCAGCGGCGACGGGCAGATCGATGTCCGGCGCCGTGGCGCGCGGTCGCGGCGCTGCATCCAGCAGGTCAAGCACCACCCGGTTGTCCAGCCGATAGTGGCGGAGGAGGACGCCTGGCCGGAGCGAGAGGGTCAGCGTGCCGCCACCCGCTGCACTGGCGATCAGGTTCCGCAAGCCGCCGATTTGTCCAGCCTGCGGTCCCAAGGGGGCGGCAAACCGCACGACCGCCTTGTCGTTCCCGAGATTCGCCGCATACCAGGGTGTCTCCGACCATTCGAGCACGACGCGATCGAAACCGGCATGCCGTCCGGTCCGGACAGCGACCAGCTCCTCCGCTTGTGCCTGGACCGCCAGCAGCAGTGCGCCCAGCGGCAGCCAGGCGCACCAGCGGCCGAGGGTGGTTTGCCGGGCGGCCATTGCCGCCTTCCGCTGCGCGAGGCCGAACATCTAGTCTGCCGGCTTCGCCCGGCTGCGCGCCAATTCGGTGGTCAGCAGCCGCGCGCGCTCGGGTTTCATCGCAGCGAGCAGCGGGGCCGCGCGCCGCTCGTTCATCCGCTGCATCAAGCCGAGCAGCACGGGCATCTCCAGCTCATCAAGGATCGTCGCGGCCTCGCGCGGCTTCATGCCTTCGTAGAGCTTGGCCATTTGGCGCCATCCCTGCTCCTCGCGATCGGTCAGGCCCCGCGACGTCGCCTCCAGCCGCTGTTGGGTCGCGGTCAGCTCGTTGGCGCGCTGATGCAGGCGCTGTTCGGCCGCACGCAACGTGGTTTCCCGCTGCGTCAAGCTTTGCTCCCGTGTCTCGAGCTCGGTTCGGCGGTGCCGCAGGCTGAGCAGCACGGCGCGTTCGGCCTTCTCCTCGGCGGTTGGCTCCGCCGGCGGGGGTGGCGCTGCGACGGGCGGCGGTTTCGGCTTTGCCGGAGGCGGGCTGCTGGCCTGCGCCGGCGCGATCGTCGTCCGGGTCGCGCTGAGCGGTTCGCCGAACAGCAGATCGACCAGCTTGCCACCCAGCAGCAACAGCAGGCCGGCCAGTGTCAGCGGCAGCAGCTTCATGACGCGGACCCGGGAATGCCCTTCAGCAGGGCGCGCAGCAGATCGCGTTCCGCCTGACTGGCGGGGGGCGCGGCGGTCGGCGCCGGCGCAGCGGCCGGGCCGGCTGCTTCGGCGGCCATCGGGCGGGCGGTCCGCACCAGGCCTTCCAGCCGGTCGGCCAGGGTCTCCGCGCGTTCCATCAAATACCGCAGATCGTCCCGCAGCGGCTCGGCCTTGGCGAGGCTTTCCGCAACCTGCCGGCCCCCGGACTCTGCGGCGGCGCGCAAGCGGACCGAAGCCGCCTCGGCAAGACGGGTGGCCTCGGTCAGATCGGCCGCACCGGCGGCGAGCGCGCCGTGGTCCTGGCGCAGCCCCGCCAATCGGCGTTCGAGCCGCAAGACCAGCGGCAGCGCGAAGATGAGCAGGGCGATCACGACGCCATCGAGCAACATGCCGATTGTGCCAAGCATCTCAGCTCTCCTGCATATCGCGGAACTCACGCCCGATCCGTACCGCAATGCGGTTTTCCCGGCGGCCGAGTTCGCCTTCGAATAGTGTCACATCGCCACAACGCAGCATGACGGGCGAGCCGGGCGGGCTGTTCAGCGTGATCCGATCGCCTGGTTGCAGCGAAATGATGGTCGAGAGCGACATCGTCTGTTCGTCCAGCACGACTTCAAGGGCCACTTCGGTATGGCGTAGCTCTTCAGCGAGGTGGGTCTCCCAGATCGAGTCACGGCCGAATTTCTCACCCATGAATTGCTGCAACAGCAATTCGCGGATCGGCTCCAGGGTCGCGTAGGGCAGCAGCAACTCGATCTTGCCGCCACGATCCTCCATATCGATCCGCAGCCGCGACAGGATGCAGGCATTGGAAAGCCGGGATACCGCGGCGAAGCGGGGATTCACTTCAAGCCGTTCGAAGCGGAAGGTCGCCGGCGAAAGCGGGCTGAAGGCGTCGGAGAGATCTTGCAGCACCAGCATAATCAGCCGCTCGACCAACACACGCTCGATGGTCGTGTAGGGACGCCCCTCGATCCGCATGGCGGCGGTGCCGCGGCGGCCGCCGAGCAGCACATCGACCACTGAGTAGATCAATGAGGAATCGACGACCAGCAGGCCATAATTATCCCATTGCTCAACCTTGAAGACGGCCAGCATCGCGGGCAGCGGTACGCTGTTCAGGTAGTCCCCGAAGCGGAGGGAGACGATGCTGTCGATCGATACGTCGACATTGTCTGAGGTGAAATTGCGCAGGGATGTCGAGAGAATTCGCATCAGCCGATCAAAGACGATCTCCAGCATCGGCAGACGTTCGTAGGCAACCAGCCCGGCGCTGACGATGCGCTCGATGCCGCTGGCCTCGTCCTCACCGCCTGCGCTGCCATCGGCACCCAGCAGGCTGTCGATCTCCTCCCGGTCGAGGATCTGGCCGCCTGCCGGCTCTTCCTCACGATCCGATGGATCACCGCTATCGCTCATTGCACGAGGAGTTCTGTGAACAGGATGTCGTTCACCCGTGCCGGCGCGAGCACCAGATTGGCGCGAGCGATCAACTCCTCCCGGAGGCGCTGGGTTCCAGAACTGCCGCGCAGCTCCTCCGGCCGCATTTCGCGAAGATAGGTGGTGTAGAGATCAAGCAGCCGCGGCATGGCCCCTTCCACCGTCGCGACATCGGCGGCGCGGGCGACCTCCAGCTTGCTACGCAGCCTTATGTAGCTGCTGCGCCGGCCTGGTGCGTTCAGGTTGGCGACAATCTCCGGCAGATCGACGAAGACCGGGGCCTTGGGGCCGGCGCCTTGGCCGCCAGTTTCACCCCCATGCGCCGAGGCTTCGGCATGCGCGTCGCCGCCGCCGCCCAGGATGCCGGAGAACCAAACCCCGGCCCCAGCCCCAAGCAGCACGACCGGTAGCGCGATCAGCAGCAGCTTGCGCTTGCCCTTCCCCTTGCCTCCGGCCGCCGTCTCGGCACCTGCCGGATCGGCTTCTTTTGCCGCCATGACCCTCTCCGCTTTGGGTCCGGGGAGAGTGGCAGCATCGCGTTAAGGAAGCTTTGCGGCGGCATCCATCGCCGGGTGGCCCGGCAATTCCTGCCCGGCCTCGGCAGTCTGCGCCGGTCTCGGCAGGGCTTTGGGCTGGCATGCCGGTTGCGATGATGTGGTCGAGCCCGCGTTTGGCGGGTGGCGAAGCCCGCGTCACGGAGCATCTGATGGATACCCCAGGCTATGTCGTCCTCTCGCGCATGAGCAGTCAGCAGCGCGCGCTTGATGCGGTGGCGCATAACCTCGCCAATCTCGAAACGCCTGCCTATCAGGCCGAGCGGCTGGTCTTCTCCCGCTTCGTGCAGCCCGGCGCGATCGGCACGCGCGGTGGCCCGACCAACTACACCATCGACCGGGCCACCTGGCGGGAAAACGCGCCAGGACCGCTTGGTACAACCGGCAATCCCTTCGATCTGGCCCTGCGGGGGCCCGGCTACTTCGTGGTGGAGAGCCCGCGCGGCGATCGCTACACGCGGGCCGGTCGCTTCACCCTGTCCGATGACGGCAGGATCGTCGATCCGGAAGGCCATGCCCTGCTCGATGTCAGCAGCCAGCCGCTGACCATCGGCGCGGCGGATAGCCGCATCGAAGTCATGGGCGATGGGACTGTCCGTTCGGAAAATGGCGTGATCGGTAAACTCCGCGTCGTGCAGTTCGAAACGCCCCAGGCCATGCGGCCGGAGGGCGACCGCCTCTACACCAGCACCGAGCCGCCAAACCCGGTCGAGCGCCCGAACGTCGTCCAGGGCGCGCTTGAAGGCAGCAACGTCAAGTCGGTGATGGAGTTGACCCGCCTGACCGAGGTGACCCGCGAATTCCAGGATGCGGCCAACTTCGCCGATGCGGAGCACGACCGCATCCGCAGCGCCATTGAACGCATTCTCCGCCCCGTCGGCTGACGCCGATAACCGACCGCCAAGGATTAATCCCCCATGCGCAGCCTCGATATCGCCGGCACCGGCATGCAGGCCCAACAGACCAATGTCGAAGTGATTTCCAACAACATCGCCAACATGAGCACCACCGGCTTCAAGCGCCGCCGGGCGGAATTCCAGGATCTGATCTACCAGAACCTGCGCCGCGTCGGCTCGCAAAGTTCGGAAAGCGGCAGCATCCTGCCGTCCGGGGCGCAGATCGGGCTCGGCGTCCGCACCTCCGCCATCTATCGGATCGGCGAGCAGGGCAGCCTGTCGCAAACCGGCAATCGCTTCGACCTGGCGATCCAGGGCAATGGGTTCTTTCAGGTAACCTTGCCGAACGGCGATACCGCCTACACCCGGGACGGCACCTTCGGTCTGTCCGCCGAAGGGCAGCTCGTCACGGCGGAGGGCTACCTCGTGCTGCCCGGCATCACCATCCCGGCGGCGGCCGTTGACGTCACCATCAACCCGGCCGGCGAAGTGCTCGCCAAGCTCGATGGGCAGGTGGCGCCGGCCAATGTCGGGCAGGTCGCCACGGCGATCTTCGCCAATGAAGGCGGGCTGGAAGCGATCGGCGACAACCTGCTGCTGGCGACCCCGGCATCTGGCGCCGCGCAGGTGGCCCCGCCCGGACAGCCCGGCCATGGCCGCATGCTGCAGGGCTTCATCGAGACCAGCAACGTGAACGTGGTGCAGGAGATCACCAACCTGATCACCGCCCAACGTGCCTATGAGATGAACAGCAAGGTGATCACCGCGAGCGATGAGATGCTCTCGACGCTCACCCGGATGCAGTGAGGCGGTGATGCACGCCCTGCTGGTTCTTCTCATGCTGGCGCTGCTGCCAACCGGCGCCTGGGCGCAGGGCCTGGTCGCGATCCGCCCGGTCGCCACCATCGACGATCCGGCGATCCGCCTCGGCGATCTGTTCGAGGGTGCCGGGCCGCGGGCCGGCCAGACCCTTGGCGCGGCGCCCGCCCCTGGCCGGCGTCTGGTGCTGGAGGCGGCGCAGCTCATGAGCATCGCCCAGACCTTCGGTCTCGCCTGGCGTCCGCTGAGCGTGAACGACAAGGTGGTGGTGGAACGCGCCGGTCGCCCGGTGACGCGTGCCGATGTCGATGCCGCCCTGCTGACGGAACTGGTCCGGCTCGGCGGCTCGCGGTCGACGGAGATCGAGCTGGGCGCCTGGACGCCGCCCATGGTGCCGCCCACCGCCCCGGTCGAGCTGGGGATCGAGGCGATGT
>CAITYE010000520.1 GCA_903896535.1 uncultured Paracraurococcus sp. | reverse complement strand
CCAAGCGAGATGCCCATGAGGGAGAATTTGTGCAGCCCCTCGCGCTCAGCAATGCCGCGCAGCTGGGCGGTCAGCTCCTCCACCCCATACTGGTGGTTGGGCAGCGGCGCGTCGCCATGGCCCGGATAGGAATAGGTAATCAGCTCGTGCGTGTCGGTCAGCGGCTCCAGCATGTCCCAGAAGCGATGGCTCTGGCCAAGGCAGTGCATGAGCACCAGGGGCTTGCCCTTGCCGCGGCGGTGCACCGGGACCGAATGGGCGTCAAGCGGGTGGGGGTTCCAGTCCATGAGTGTCTCCTATCGCGGCAGGTCGGAGGCCATGAGCTGCGGCACGATCCCATGCGCGTCGGCTTCGCGACCATCGAAGTTGAGCTCGACCTTCACACCGTTCGGGTCGAAGAGAAAGAGCTGAAACAGCCCCTGCGCGTCCACCCGACGGGAGGTGAAAGCCACGCCGTGCTGAGCCAGCCGGGCGAGCGTCCCCGGCAGGTCGTCGGTATGGAAGGCGATGTGGTCGAGCACGCCGGTTCCCCGCGCAGCCTGGCTGGTTTGTGCCAGATAGGCCTGCCGGTTGGCCGAAACCCCGGCGCCGCCTTCGGTGATGTGCAGCACGTCCTCGCCCTCGCAATAGAGCCAGGCGACGGGGAAGCCGAACTCCGGATGCGGACCGGGCTCCAGGCCCAGGACCTCGTGCCACCAGCGCACGGTGCCCGGCAGGTCCGTGGTCTGGATCAGGATATGCTGCAGGCGGCGGAGCGGCATTCAGGCCACCGCCCAGGGGTCGCGCGGGGCGTGCAGCTCGAACCCCGCCGGGATGGCGGTCTGGCGCGCGGCCTCGATGGGCGGCAGGGCGGCATCCCAGGTATTGGCGTCGAACCGATAGCCGTTCACCTGATCGGCGTCGGGGGAGACGACGAAGAGCAGCGGCGGGACCATGTCCTCGGGCTCCACCAGCCGGGGTGCCTTGCCGGTGGCCGACCAGTCGCGCATCACCTGGCTCATGCCCGGTGTGTTCGCGCCGGCGCCGGGATTGACGATGTTCACGGTGACGTCGGTGCCGGCGATTTCCTTCGCCCAGACCTCGGTCGCCATCTCCAGCGCCGCCTTGGAGGAGCCGTAGGGAATGGCGCCCAGCATGTTCATGGTGGACAGCTTGGTGGTGACGTTGACGATGCGCCCCCAGCCGGCAGCGATCATGACCGGTGCCACGCGGCGCGCCAGCCGATCGGCGGCAACGTAGTTGATGTCCATCACGTTCTGCACGACCGCATCGGGCAGGGTCCAGAATTTGCGGGGGCCGTTGGTGAAGCGGTCCGGGTCGATATAGGTGAAGGTGAGGCCGGCATTGTTCACCAGGATGTCCGGCCCGCCGAAGCGGTGGCGGCATTCCGCCACCACCCCGTCGCAGGCTGCCGGATCGGTCAGATCGATGGCCATACAATGCAGCCGGTCGGCCATATCGCCAGCGGCCAGCACCGTCTCCAGGATATCGCCGCCGATATGCCCGACGGCGAGGACCCGATGCCCGCTCCGCAGCAGGCCGAGCGTCATGGCCCGGCCAAGGCCCCGCAAGCCGCCGGTGACAATCGCGCTCCTCACGATTTGCCCCCCGCGAAGGGTGCACGGAGATCGCCGGTCTTCCAGACCGGCGGATCGAGGATCACATGAGCATCCGGCCGCTTGAACTGCTCGAGGCCTTGGCCTTTCAGGCCGCGATACTGCACGTGCAGCATCCGCGGCTCACGCCACTCGCCGTCCGGGCCGAAGGCCATATCGCCGTACAGCGTCTTGAAGGTGGTCGCCCGGATAAAGTTGGTGAGCTTGTCCTGGTCGGTGCCGCCGGTGCCCTGGACGGCCTGGGCCAGAATCTCGAAGGTCGCGTAGATTTGCGGCGGCACATAAAAACCGAGCTGATCGACGCCCGCCTCGGCCGCCCGCGGCTGGTAGCGCTTCAGCATCGGCTCGACCAAGGGCAGCTTGTCGGCCATGGCCGGCACATACAGCTCGTAGCTGACCACATCGTTGAGTGCCTCGCCGAGATCGGCCTTGATGCCGCCGACCTGCGTACCCACCATGCCGCCGCCGAACATCTGGGGCTTGAAGCCGAGTTCGCGGGCCGAGCGGATCATGCCTGCGGTATCGATGGGATAGCTGCCGATATAGACGATATCGGGGCTGCTGGCCGCGATGCCGCGGATGATGGGGCCGAAATCGACCGTCGGCGGCGGATAGGTCCGGTCATAGACGATCTTCAGGCCGTGCTTCTTCACTTGGTCACGCGCACCGGAGACGGCGGTCTTCGAGAACTCCGCATCCGCCCCGACCAGGGCCACCGTCTTCGGCTTGGGATCGATCCCCATGGCGGCGTTGAAGAAGCCGGCGCTGATCGCCTCCGCCCCGTGCGGCCCATAGGGCATGGTCTGGAAGAAGCGCGGATATTTGAACTTGTCGTTCACCGCCAAGGCCAGCGTCGCCATCAACAGCCGGTTGCGTTCCATCACCACCGGCATCGCCGGTGTGGTCAGGTTGGTGCCGGAGGTCACGACCAGATCGACCTTATCGACGTCGATCAGCTTCGTGTAGATGCGCGGCGCATTGGCCGGGTTGGATTGGTCGTCATAGTGGATGAGCTGCACCGGCCGACCCAGTACGCCGCCCTTGGCGTTGATGTCCTCGACGAAGATCTGGGCGCTCAGCAGCACCGACTTGGCGGTCGAGGCCAGGGCCCCGGTCAGCGACAGGCCGCAGCCAATGGTGATCGGATTGGCGCCCTGGGCCCGCAGATCGGTGCCTGGGAAAAGCATGGTGCCGGCACTGGCGGCGAGCGCGGCACGGCGGCTGATGGCGAGCGACATCTCGTTCCTCCCCTTTGTTCAGAGACCCATGTAGAATTTGCGGATCAGTTCGTTGTCGTTGAGCTCGGCGGCGCTATTGCCGGTGAAGGCAATCTCCCCGTGCACGATCACATAGCCACGGTCGGCGATCGAGAGCGCCTGGACGAAGTTCTGTTCGGCCATCAGCACGGTGAGATTCCGGCTTTCTTTCAACTCGCGGATTTTCTCGATCGTGCGTTTCACCAGCAGCGGCGCGAGCCCGACGGAGGGCTCGTCCACCAACAGGATACGGGGTTCGGACATCAGCGCGCGACCAAGGGCGAGCATCTGCTGCTCGCCGCCCGACATGCTGCCGGCCAATTGCCGGCGTCGTTCGGCCAGGCGCGGGAAGGCTTCAAAGCAATACTCCAGCCCCCGCCGGAGGCCCGCCCGGGCGGCCGGCCGATAGGCCCCGAGGGTGAGGTTCTCCTCCACGGAAAGCCGGGGAAACAGGCGCCTGCCTTCTGGCACGAGCGCGATGCCAAGGGAGACGATATCCTCGGTGCGCGCGCCGGCCAGTTCGTGGGTGACCCCGTCGATCTCGGCCCGGATGCTGCCCGCCATCGGCACGGCGAGACCCATGATGCATTTCATGAGCGTCGACTTGCCGTTGCCGTTGGTGCCGAGCAGCGCAACGGTCTCGCCAGCGCCGACCGTCAGGCTCAGCCCATTCAGCACCCGCACCGTGCCGTAGCCGGCCTCAAGGCCGTCGATCGCCAGGCTACTCGCCAAGATAGGCCCGCTCCACCTCGGGGTTGCGCACCACCTCCTCGGGCAGCCCATCGGCGACCTTGCGGCCGGCGACGAAGCAGACCAGGCGCTGCGAGAAGGCCATGACGGCGCGCATGATGTGCTCGATCATGATGATCGTCACGCCCTGCCCGTTCAGGCGCAGCAGGAGGTCGACGATCTCGTCGACCTCGGCGTTCGAGAGGCCGGCCATGGATTCATCGGCAATCAGCAGGCGCGGTCCCGCCGCCATGGCGCGCGCCAATTCGAGCTTGCGCTGCTCGATCTGGGTCAGCTCGCGCGGGCGTTGGGCGGCCTTGTCGGCCAAGCCGACCTGCCCGAGGAGCGCCATGCCGCGCTCTCGGCATTCAGCGTCGCTTAGCTTGGTCGCGCCGGCATACAGCAGCGGCACCCGCAAATTCTCGGCAACCGTCAGGGACCCGAAGGGGCGCGGGAGCTGGAAGCTGCGGGCGAGGCCGAGGCGCGTGCGCTGATGCGGCGGCAAGGCATCGAGCAGTTGCCCGCCCAGGGTCACGCGCCCGCTATCGTGGCGCAGGGTGCCGGAGATGCAGTTGACGAAGGTGCTTTTCCCCGAGCCGTTCGGGCCGATCAGGCCGAGCCGCTCACCCGCCGCCACCTGCAGGTCAATATCGGCGAGCGCGGTGAAGCCACCGAAGCGTTTGCCAAGCCCCTGGACGTCGAGGAGCGCGGCCATCAGCGCCGGCGCCCCCGCAACAGGCCCATGATGCCATTCGGCGCCAGGGTGATGAAGCCTATCATGATCAGCCCGACCAACAGCAGATTGACGGCGGAGGAGATGGTGACCATCGCCGCTTCCTGCACGATGGACAGCAACACGGCACCGATCACCGGCCCGATCCAAGTGGCGGTGCCCCCGACCAGCGGCATGGCAATCGTGTTGACGGCCACCGCTAGATTGAAGGCGGAGGGGGGATCGAGATAGGTGACGAAAAAGGGCAGCGGCGCGCCTGCGGCGCCCATCAGGGCTCCGGACAGCACGGTGGTTGCCACCTTCAGCTTCATGGTCGGCACGCCGGCCGCCTCCGCCGCTGCCTCGTCATCGCGGATGGCCGCGAGCCCGTAGCCGGCGGCCGAGCGCTCCACGGTACGGGCGATACAGACGGCCAGCGTCGCCAGCAACAGCATGGTATAAAAGAGATATTCGACATACGAGCCGCCGAGCGGCCCGCGCGAGGGACGGATCACATAGGCCCCGGCCGCGCCTCCGACATATTCCCAGTTGGTGATCAGCGCCTGGGTGACGATCGCCAGCGCCAGAGTGGCAATCGAGAAGAACACGCCCTGCAATTTCAAGGTCAGGCCGCCCATCAACAGCCCGATCAGGCCACAGACGGCCGCCCCCGCAAGGATCAGGACGGGCAGCGGAAGGCCGAGCCATTTGTTCAGCGCGGTCGAGATGTAGGCCCCGATGGCGAAGAAGGCGGCCGTACCAAAGTTCACGTAGCCGGCATAGCCGCCGAGGATATTCCAGGCAGTCGCCAGCAGCACGTATTGCAGGACGATGTAGCCGGCGAAGAAGACGTAGTCGTTCGTCACCCAGCGGCCGGCCAGATAGACCACGCCCGTGAAGGCTGCCGCCCAGCACCAGAAGGCAAGCGTGCCCATCGGCGGGCGGGAGAGTGGTGCGTCGCCGGTCATAGCTTTCGCCCCATCAAGCCGCCGGCGCGGATGGCCAGTGTTGGCAGCAGGAAACCGAAGGCGATAGCCGGCGCCCAGGACGGCGAGAAGAGGGTGGCAACAAGGCTTTCCGTGACACCGAGAACCATCGCGGCCATTAGCATCCCGACGAAGCTGCCCATGCCGCCCAGCACCACCACGGCAAAAGCGCGGCCGATGAATTCCCGGCCGATCGAAGGCTCCACCGGTTGGATGATGATCAGCAGCGCCCCAGCGATGGCCGCCGTGGCGATCGATAGGCCAAAGGCTAGCCGCTTGGTCCGCACCGGGGAGGCGCCCATCAGTTGCAGAGCAAGAGGGTCCTGGCTGACCGCCAGGATCGCCCGACCGATGAAGCTCCGCGTCAGCAGCAGGTGCAGCCCGCCGATCATCAGCAGTGAGACCAGCGCCGGGACCAGCATGCGAAGCGGCAGATCGATGCCGCCGATTCGCCAATTCGGCCCGATATAGGGCGCGGCGACGGTACGGTAATCAGCGCCGATCACCAGGATCAACACGACTTCCGTGACGAAGAGAATGCCAAAGAAGAACGCCAAGCCCTGGAGCGCGTTATCTCCGCGGCTCTCAAAGCAGGCGTAATAAGCTTGGTAAAGCAGGACCCCGAGCAGGAAAAAGGGCGGCAGACAGAGAATGCCCGCAAGGATCGGGTCGAGGCCGAACGCGTCGTTCAGCAGCCAGACGGCGAAAGCGCCCATCACCACGAAGGCCGGATGGGCGAGGTTCGGGATATCGAGCATGCCGAAGGCGATGGCGATTCCCACTGCGACCGCCGCATAAAACGCCCCAAGCAGCAGCCCGGCCACCACAGCGTTGAGAAGAAGTTCGAGCAGCGGATCCATGCCGTTTGGCTTGCCCTTCCAGGCCCGTTTCCCCCTCGACCGCTTATCCACGACCGCAGGCGAACAGGATGCGGCAGGAATGGCGCGGCGAAAACTGGCGGATATTGGCATGACAGCTATTCCTAAATGTCCGAAATCAGGCCCGAATAATCCGCGGATGGTCACAATGGCTTGCATTTCGGACAGAACGGCACGGCTGATTTGCTGATTTCAGCCTTTTCATCCCCCAGCCGACACGGCAGATTACAGAGTACGTTCATAAGGGGAGGCAGCGATGCGCTTCGGACTCTTCGGTGGTGCGCGCACGAAACGCGGCACAGGCGATGTCGTCGACAGCCACGGCTACCAGAGCTACATCGATTACGTCGTTGAGGCGGACCGCCTCGGCTACAATAGTCTATTCATGGTGGAGCATCACTTCACCGGCCAGGGCCAAGTCTCGGCGGCGATGACGCTGCTGGCTTACCTGGCGGCCAAGACCAGCCGCATTCGCCTCGGCACCGGCGTCGTCGTGCTGCCCTGGCACAATCCGGTGCTGGTCGCCGAACAGGCCGCGACGCTCGACCTGCTCTCCGGTGGACGCTTCGATTTTGGCGTCGGCAAGGGCTATCGCCCGGCCGAGTTCGCCGGCTTCTGCATGGACATCGCCGAGAAT
>CAITYE010000519.1 GCA_903896535.1 uncultured Paracraurococcus sp. | reverse complement strand
TCAGGCGAGGCTGCGCAGGAACTTCGAGCGAGCCGCAGCACCTGCCATGAGAAGATTGTGGTCAGAGCCGGAGAGATTGAAGCGCGCACCTAGCTTGATGTAGGCGCTTGCCCAAGTCTCATCGTAGACGCCGCCCATGCCCATGATCTTGCCGTGCTTGCTGCATGCCGCAGCAACGGCGCGGTAGGCGGCCTGCACACGCTCATGCCCGATCTGCCCAGCGATCCCCATGGATGCCGTCAGATCCGAAGTGCCGATGAGCAACACATCCACACCGGGCACCGCGGCAATCGCATCAGCATTCTCGACCGCAAGCGGCGTCTCAATCATGCAGGCCACGATAATCTCTTTATTCAACTCGACCTGCGCCTCTGCCACGGCGGGCGGCTTGAAATTATAGGCGAAGGGCGGCCCTCCCCAACTGCGGGTGCCGATGGGTGGGAAACGGTAAGCGGCGGCCACTTCCCGCGCCTCCTCGGCGGTGTCGATATGCGGCACCACGACGCCCATCGCACCGTTATCGAGCGCCCGAGTTCCTTCGAAGATCGCATCCCGGCAAACCCGGACAATAGGCGTCACGCCCTGGTTCAGCGCAGCTATGGCGATTTGCGTCGCCTCATGGACCGACATCGCGCCGTGCTCCATGTCGATGAACAGCCAGTCATAACCGGACGCAGCCGCGATCATCCCGGCGGCGCTGCCTCGTAAATGATGAATACCGAAGCCAAGCGCGAGTTCGCCAGCGCTGAGTCGCTGCCGTGCAAGGTTAGGAACGAGGGGCATGATGATTTCCTCCAGTGCGGTTCTGTTCAGAAATGGCTCCAACCGGCACGCGATAAGGCCAACGGGGCGCCCGTCGCATCGCGTACGACGACGTCGGCAGGACCCGCCACGAAGCGACCGATGCAGGCCACCGGCACGCCCGCGGCGTTGGCGCAACTGAAAATTAGGCTATCGGCATCGGCCGGCGCCGCGAAGAGCAGTTCGTAATCGTCCCCACCGGTCAGAAGCCGCGGCAGGAGGTCAGGCTTTGCTGCGAGTGCTGCCTGCGTCGCAGTCGAGAGAGGAACTGCAGCCGCCTCGATCTCGGCGCCACAGTCTCCGGCCCGACACAGATGTCCCAGGTCCTGCACAAGCCCATCCGAGACGTCCATAGCCGCCAGCGCCACCCCGGTGAGTGCCGCGCCAAGCAAAAGACGTGGCTCCGGCAGCCGATACCGGCCAGCCAGAAAGCCCGCACCATCCGCGGGCAAGGCTCCTTGGAGCACGGCCAGACCCAGCGTACCGTCGCCGATGGTACCGCTGACCCAGATCTTGTCGCCCGGTCGCGCGCCCTTGCGCCGCAGGGCTTGGCCGGGCGCAACCGCGCCCAAGATGGTAAGCGAAAGCGAGATCGGTCCAGGCGCCGACACCGTATCTCCGCCCAAAACGGAAAGTCCGAACCGCGCCTGATCCTCAGCAAGGCCGTCAACGAAACGGCCAAGCCAAGCGTCCGGGATCTCACGCGGCAGCGCTATCGTCATCAAATAGCCGAGCGGCGCGGCGCCCATGGCCGCGAGGTCCGAAAGATTCACCCGCAGGAGTTTGCGGCCAATAGTCTCGGGCGGGTCATCGGGCAGGAAATGCACCCCGGCAACCATGGCATCCGCAGCGATAACAAGCTGACGACCGGCGGGGGGGTCGAAAAGTGCCGCATCGTCGCTGAGATCGAGCGCCCCGGGCCCGGCGAGCCTACGGAAATGCTGCGCGATAAGCGCGAATTCGCGCGGCAGGCTCACCTGCCGGGGCCACTGAACTCCCCTGGCCGCAAACTGCGCGCCAGCGCGTTCAGCACCCCATTGGCGAAGCGCGGTTCATCACCGCCAAAAAAGCTATGAGCGACATCAAGGTATTCGTTGATCACCACCTTGGCCGGTGGGTCGCGACCGGCGCCCAATTCGGCCACCGCCGCCCGCAGCAGGGCTCGCAGCACCGGATCGAGCTTCGCTAGCGGCCAGCCGGCATCAAGGTGCCGCGCGATCACCGCGTCGATCGCCGCGCCGTCCCGGGCCGCGTGGCGGACGATCTCGGCAAATAGCCCGGCATTGGCTTCCGGCACCTGGCCTTCCTCGTAGGCCCCACTCGTCGGCAGGCGGTGCCGCAGGAACTGCTCGATCACCACCTCGGCCGGGTCGTTGTTGTGCTCGCTCTGATATAGCGCTTGGACCGCAGCCAGTCGCGCGCCCGTCCGCGGCCGCGGCTGGTGCTTGGATGAAGCCACTTTCCGCCCGGAAGCCTTGATCGACGCGGGCGACGGGTCTGGACGCTGAGAGGAAGCCGCCAGCGGTCGAATGGAGGCTTGCTCGGCAAGAAACTCGGCCCGCAAGCGATCGAGTTCGCTCGTCTCCTCCGGCGTCGGTTGGCCCATCACAGGCCCCAACGGCGCCGCAAGGCGATCTGACCAAGCATCGCATGCGCGGCCTCAGCGCCCTTGTTGTGATTATCATCAGCAGCCCGGGCGAGGGCCTGTTGCAACGTATCCACCGTCAGCAGTCCGAAACCAATGGCCGCGCCCGTCTCGACCGAGATCTGCATGACACCATTACAAATGGCATCGCAGATGAACGTGTAGTGGTCGGTCTCGCCGCGGACGACACAGCCGAGCAGAAGGTAGCCATCATAGTGCTCCGCCGTCTGCTGGATGGCCATGCGCAGCGCCGCGGGTAGCTCATATCCCCCAGCGACATCGATCACTTGATGTCGGGCGCCGACCTCCACGAAGACTTGTTCGGCAGCGCGTAGCATGCCCCCGACGACCTTGTCGTAGTAGGGCGCTTGGATCACCAGAAGGCGCGGCGGAGGCCCAGCGAATGCCTTGGCCGAACGCGCCGGTGCGTGGATCGTGCTCATGCTGCACCTCCCTCAGCCACGGTGAGCGCCCGAGTCTCGGTCACCCGCAGCCCATAGCCTTCTAGGCCTACGATGGGCCGCGGGTTATTGGACAGTCGGACCATGTCCCGTACGCCCAGATCCGCGAGGATTTGCGCGCCGATGCCATAATCGCGGATTTCCGGCTGCAATACCTTGCGGTCGCTACTGAGGCGGACTTGCTCGCTCATGTTGGCCAGGCGCCAATCGCGAATGATGACTACAACGCCGCGCCCCGCCGCATCGATCATGCGCATCGCATCGTGCAAGTCGCGCGTGCCGGTACCCACCACGGTGTCGTTCAGCAGATTGGCGGCATGCATACGCACCAGCACCGGGCCCGGCGCCGATACATCGCCCTTCACCATCGCCAGATGCTCGCCGTATTCCAACGTGTTGGTGTAGACTACCAGTCGCCAATCACCACCGATTGCATGTTCGATCTGACCTTCCTGGACCCGCCGGACGAGCCGTTCGGTCCGCCGTCGATGGGCGATGAGATCGGCGATTGTCCCGAGCTTCAGGCCGTGATGCTGGGCGAAGGCGACGAGATCGGGCATGCGCGCCATGGTCCCGTCATCGTTCATAATCTCGCAGATCACACCGGAGGGGTTGAGACCCGCGAGGCGCGCGAGATCGACCGAGGCTTCGGTATGGCCCGCCCGCACCAGAGTGCCTCCATCGCGTGCGAGCAGTGGGAAAACATGACCGGGCGTGACGATATGCTCGCGCCCCAGCTCCGGATTGATCGCAGTTGCGATGGTATGCGCCCGATCCGCCGCGGAAATCCCCGTGGTGACTCCCTCCTTGGCCTCGATGGAGACTGTGAAGGCGGTGGAATGGCGAGTGCCATTCGCCGCCGCCATCAGCGGCAGGCCAAGTTGTTCGACCCGGTGCCGATTCATCGCCAGGCAGATCAGCCCGCGGGCATGCTTGGCCATGAAATTGATAGCGTCGGGCGTGGCAAACTGTGCCGGAATGACAAGATCGCCTTCGTTCTCGCGGTCCTCGTCATCGACCAGGATGAACATCCGCCCGCGGCGAGCTTCCTCTATCAGATCCTCGGTCGGGCTGATGAAATCGGAGAAGCGGACATGGGTCAACGCAGGCGCGGACATCAGCGGCTCCTCGCGGCCAGGGCGAGCGGCACAGCGCCAGGATCAACCGCGACCAGCCGCGCAACGTAACGGGCAAGCGTATCGATTTCGATGTTCACCCGTGCCCCGGGTTGCAGCGTCCCGAAGGTGGTGACAGCGGCGGTATGGGGGATGATATTCACGCCGAAATCGTCGCCCTCGACCTCGTTCACGGTCAAGGAGATCCCGTCCACGGCGATCGATCCCTTGGCAGCGACGAAACGGGCAAGGCCCGGCGGCAGGCGAAAACGCCAGCGAACAGAGGCATTTTCCGGCACCGCCGAAAGCACGGCGGCGACACCATCGACATGACCCGAGACGAGATGCCCGCCCAGCTCATCGCCGAGCCGAAGGGAACGCTCAAGGTTGAGGCGGCTGCCAGCGCGCAGGCTGCCGAGGGTGGTTTTCGAAAGGGTCTCGGCCGAAGCATCGGCGGCAAACCAGTCCCCACCCAACTCGACCGCCGTCAGGCAGACGCCTGAACAGGCGATGGAGGCCCCGATCACCGCCGGCGCGGGCTCAGCGAGAAACGCCGGGGACGTTCCGATGACCAGCCGCATGTCGTTGGCGCCGCCGATCGGCAGCACTTCCCGCACGGTCCCGAGGTCGGTCACGATCCCGGTGAACATTCCTCAGGGTCCTCCTCACGAACAAGGTCCGTCAACCAATCCGGGCCAAGCGGGCGACTGCCAAAACGTCGATACCGAGGCATGGCGGAAAGCGTCGGCAGCGGCAAGGGCTGGATGGCCGGCAGACCGTCGCCACCGATCACGCCAGGCGCGTGGAACCAGGCAATCCTATCCACCAGATCGTCCCGGATCAGGGCCGCTGCAAGCCCCGCGCCGCCCTCGACCATCACTCGGGTGATGCCGCGCTGTGCAAGAGCCGCCAAAAGCGCCGAGAGATCGAGGCCGGGTCGGGCCCGTGGGATCGGCAGAATCTCAACCCCCGCATCCAGATAAGGCGCCAACGCTGCAGGACGCTGCCCGGTGCGCGTGGCGATCCAGGTTGGTGAGACGCGCGCGGTGGCAACCAGCCGGGCAGCGAGTGGGGTACGCAGCCGCGCATCAGCAACCACCCGCGCGATCGGCACTTTGGCCATGCCCGGCAGTCGGCAGGTCAGATCCGGGTCGTCCGCCAGCACTGTGCCGCTGCCAACCAGGATGGCGTCGTGCCGGGCGCGGATGGCATGCGCCGCGCGACGGGCCTCCGGCCCGGTGATCCACTGACTCTCCCCGCTGGCGGTGGCAATGCGGCCATCGAGCGTCGAGGCGAGCTTCAGGGTCACCACCGGCCGGCCAGCGGTGATGCGCCGCGCGAAGCCGGCGTTCAGCTGGCGCGCCTCCACCCCCCCGAGGCCGAGTTCGACGGTGAGACCCGCTTCTCGCAACCGGGCGAGGCCGCGACCATCCACCCGTGCGTCGGGATCGCCGGTGGCGACGACCACGCGGGTGATACCGGCCTTGATCAGCGCTTCGCAGCAGGGCGGCGTCCGTCCCCAATGCGAGCACGGCTCAAGGGTGACATAGGCGGTGGCGCCCCTTGCCTGCGCGCCGGCGCGGGCAAGCGCCTCGGTCTCGGCATGCGGGCGGCCGCCGGGCTGGGTCCAGCCGCGGCCGATCACCTGGCCATCCTTTACCAGGACGCAGCCCACCGCCGGGTTGGGCCAGGTATTGCCGAGGCCGCGGCGGGCGAGCGCCAGCGCGGCCTGCATGTGCTGCCGGTCGGCCTCGCAGGTCATAGGCGGAAGGTGCCGCCGCGACGCGACGGGCGAAAGGGGGCAGCCGGGCCTTTCAGCTGTGCCGGCAGGTCAACCCTCGAGCTTGCCGAGGAAATCCCGAAAATCTTTACCCTCATTGAAATTCCGGTAGACACTGGCGAAGCGCACATAGGCCACCTGATCGACGGCCCGCAGCGTCTCCATCACGATCTCGCCGATCTGGCGGGAGGTGACCTCGCTCTCCGCCTCGGTCTCAAGCCGGCGCTGGATGCCGTTCACCAGCCGCTCGATCTGCTCCTCCTCCACCGGACGCTTGCGGAGTGCCACGCGAATGGAGCGCGCGAGCTTCTCGCGATCGAAGGGGACGCGACGGCCATCTGTCTTGAGGACGGTGATCTCGCGCAGCTGCACGCGCTCGAAGGTCGTGAAGCGGCTGGCGCAGCTGGGACAGGCGCGACGCCGGCGGATGGCGGCATTGTCCTCCGCCGGCCGGCTGTCCTTCACCTGGGTATCCTCGCTCCCGCAAAAGGGGCAGCGCATGTGCGGCGTCCTTTACTCACCCGGTCGCGCACAAGGTGGCAGTAGACCACCCCGCGCGCCAGGGTCCGCGCCCTCAGTAGACCGGAAAGCGCTGGCAGAGCGCTAGCACCCGCGCTTTCACCGCCGCCTCCACGGCCGAATTCGCCGCCGCATCATTGGCGCGAGAGAGGCCGTCCAGCACTTCCCCGATCAGCCGACCCACCTCGTGGAACTCCGCCTCGCCGAAGCCGCGGGTGGTCGCGGCCGGGGTGCCTAGGCGCACGCCGCTGGTCACCATCGGCTTTTCCGGGTCGAAGGGGATGGCGTTCTTGTTGCACGTCAAATGGGCCCGGTTCAGCGCCCCCTCGGCGGCCTTGCCAGTCAGCTTCTTCGGTCGCAGGTCGACCAGGAGCAAGTGATTATCCGTACCCCCCGTGACCAGATCGAGCCCCTGGCGCTTCAGCTCCTCGGCCAAGGCCGCGGCATTGCTGACGATGGCCCGGGAATAGGCGCGGAATTCCGGCTTCAAGGCTTCCCCGAAAGCCACCGCCTTGGCGGCGATGACATGCATCAGCGGCCCACCCTGCAAGCCCGGGAAAACGGCGCTGTTGAATTTCTTGGCGAGCGCCTCGTCGTTGGTGAGGATCATGCCGCCACGCGGCCCGCGCAGGGTCTTGTGCGTGGTCGTGGTGGCGACATGCGCGTGCGGGAAGGGCGAGGGGTGGGCGCCGCCGGCGACCAGCCCGGCGAAATGCGCCATGTCCACCATGAAATAGGCACCCACCTCGTCGGCGATGTCGCGGAAGGCCTTGAAGTCCCAGACGCGGGCATAGGCGCTGCCGCCGGCGATGATCAGCTTTGGCCGGGCTTCCAGCGCGATGCGGCGGACCTCCGCCATGTCGATCCGCTGATCCTCACGCCGCACCGTATAGGGCACCGGGCGGAACCACTTGCCGGAGAGATTGGCCGGGGCGCCATGCGTCAGGTGCCCACCGGCGGCAAGGTCGAGCCCCATGAAGGCATCGCCCGGCTGCAGCAGCGCGAGGAAGACAGCCTGGTTGGCCTGCGCACCGCTATGCGGCTGCACATTGGCGAAGCCGACGCCAAAAAGCTGGCACGCGCGCTCGATCGCCAGGCTTTCAGCGACATCGACATATTCGCAGCCGCCGTAATAGCGCCGGCCGGGGTAGCCCTCCGCGTATTTGTTGGTCAGCACGCTACCCTGGGCTTCCAACACGGCGCGGCTGACGATGTTCTCCGAAGCGATCAGCTCGATGCCATCTTGCTGGCGGCCCAGTTCCTGGGCCACGACAGCGGCGATGGCCGGATCGGCCTCAACCAGCGGGGCAGCAAAGAACCGCTCGGGGATGCGATAGGGGGATGATTCGTTCATGGCGGAGCGCTCCTGCGGGCTCAGACGGGGGGCGATAATTTACCGAGGCGGCGGGCATGCCGCCCACCCTCGAATTCCGTGGCAAGGAAGACCGACAGCGCCTCGAGCGCCACCTCGACCCCGACGGTACGGGCGCCGAAGCAGGCGATATTGGCGTCGTTGTGCGCGCGGGTCAGCCGCGCTTCGGTGGTGTTGTGCAGCACCGCTGCCCGGATGCCAGCGTGGCGGTTGGCGGCGATGGAAATGCCGATGCCGGTCCCACAGACCAGCACGCCGAAGCGGGCCTGCCCGGCCTCCACAGCCTGGGCCACCGAGTGAGCGAAGTCCGGATAATCGACCGAATCAGCGTCGTTCGTGCCGCAATCGATCAGCGCATGGCCCTCAGCCGCCAAAGCCTGCTGCAACTGGGTCTTAAGCGGCAGGCCGGCATGGTCGGCGCCGATGGCGATGGTCAAAACGAGCATATCGTCCCTTACCACGCGCCCAGGGGCCGCGAAACCGGGACGACGCCGATGCCGGCTACCGTCGCAATTTTCAGCCTGAACGCTGGGATTCAACGGTTTCGGACAAATCCCCAGCAGAGCCCCGGGGCAACCCTTGCCCCCCATGCGCGCCGGCCGTGGGCGCGCGGATGATCTGCTTAGGACATAGCACGGGTACCGGCTCGGCCAGCGCGATCGCCAGACCCATCCCGGATCATGGCGGCTTGAGATCCTCAATTCGCGTCCCGGCGCCGCCGCGCGGCTGAAAACGACGCATATTGTGCTGATATCACAGAGTATTCTTCTGGAAAGGATTGAGACTTTGAGGTCTTGAGGCAGCGCCCGGCCGGGACGGACCCAGCCTGGATCAGGAGCACCGATGCACAGCTTCAAAGAGCGCTCGGGCCGGGCGTCCGGTCCCGGAGGGCAAGCCGCGTTCGCATTCGCTCACGCACCCTGCCCTCACGTTTGTTTTGTCGCGGGATTCAGCGTTTTCGGCGATTCCGCCTCAACGCATCCCGCGTCAGAGCAAGCCGCGTTCGCATTCGCTCACGCACCCTGCCCTCACGTTTGTTTTGCCGCGGGATTCAGCGTTTTCGGCGATTCCGCCTCAACGCATCCCGCTCTAATTAGGATTTTTTTTCTATCACGCTGCGCCTGGCTTGGCAAGCCTCATCCGTCTCATGGCCCCGCGAAAAACCCCGCCACCTCGGCCATCGAGGCCCGCCGCGCCGCCGGGTCGCTGCCCATGGACACCATCCGCCCATCCGGCAGGGTCCGCGTGGTCTGCGGCGTTGCCGGCCCATCGAAGCCGTGCCGCGCGCCGGGATAGGTGATCTGCCGCAACCGCTCCGGGAACCGCGCGGCAAGCGCCTGGCAAAAATGTGCCGGGGTCCAGTCATCGGCGCCGCCCAGCAGCAGCAAGGCCGGCACCCCTGGCCGCCAGCCGGCCGTCTGACCGACCTCAGAACAGCCCGGGTAATAGGCCACCGCCTTGCCGATCAGCCCCGCCGGCAACGGCTCGGCGATCGCGGTCAAGACGGTGGAGCCCCCATGCGACCAGCCGATCAGCCCGGCCGGCCCGGCCGGCGCCCAAGCCTGCGACCGCGCCCAGGCGGCGGCGGCGTGCACATCGCCCCGCCGCACCCGTGGCCCGGCCGGAAAGCCCCGAACCCCGCAGGCCTGGCCCAGGCCGCGGCTGCCGAAGCTGTCGGGAAACAGCACCGGATGCCCGGCCTCGGTCAGCACCGCCGCCCAATCCGCTTCGCGCAGCGGCAAGCGGATCGGCCGCTCCGCCCGCCCCAGCCCGGCGCAGCCATGCAGCGCGATGATCGGCGGCCGGGTCGGCACCCCGGCGGGCAGGGCGAGAACGGCGCGCAGCTGGGTGCCGTCCTCCAGCGGAATGACCACCGTCTGCCGCCGCGCCGGCTGCCGGGCCGTGGCGGTGGGGGCATCATCCGCAGCGCAGCCGAACAGCAGCAGAAGCAACAGGGCAGGGAGGCAGAGGGCGTGGCGCATGGCCACAGCATGCCATCCCGCCCCCTTCCTGTTGAGCCGGGGAAATGGCAGGGTCTTGGCAGAAAAACACGATCGGAGAACGCAGAATGGCGTCGACCAACCCGGAAACCCTGGCTCTGCACGGCGGCAGCTATCGCGCCGACCCGACCACCGGCGCGGTCGCGGTGCCGATCTATCAGACCAGCAGCTTCCAGTTCCAGGACACCGGCCACGCCGCGCGGCTGTTCGGGCTGCAGGAACTGGGCAACATCTACACCCGCATCATGAACCCGACCCAGGATGCGCTAGAGACCCGGATCGCCGCGATCGAAGGCGGCGTCGCCGCGCTCGCCGTCGCCTCGGGCCAGGCGGCGACCAGCTTTTCGGTGCTGAACCTGACCCGGCCGGGGGACAATATCGTCTCCTCCACCAACCTCTACGGCGGCACCTGGAACCTCTTCGCCAATACGATGAAGGATCTGGGCGTGGAGGTCCGCTTCGTCGATCCGGCCGACCCGGAAGGCTTCGCCCGCGCGACGGACGCCCGCACCCGCGCCTATTACGCGGAAACCCTGCCGAACCCGAAGCTGGAAGTCTTCCCGATCGGCGAAGTGGCGGCCATCGGCCGCAAGCTCGGCGTGCCGCTGATCATGGACAACACCGCCGCGCCGGTGATCTGCAAGCCGCTGCAGCACGGCGCGGCGGTGGTGATGCATTCCACCACCAAGTTCATCGGCGGGCACGGCACCAGTATCGGCGGCATCGTCGTCGATGGCGGCAATTTCGACTGGGAAGCGCACCCCGAACGCTTCCCCACGCTGAACCAGCCAGACCCCAGCTATCATGGCGCCGTCTGGACCCAGGCGGTGAAGCCGCTGGGCCCCATCGCCTACATCCTGCGCATGCGCACCTGCCTGCTGCGCGACCTGGGCGCGGCGACCACGCCCTTCAACGCCTTCATGGCGATCCAGGGGCTGGAGACCATGCCGCTGCGCATGGAACGCCACTGCGCCAATGCAGTGAAGGTCGCCGCCTGGCTGGCGGCCCGGCGCGGCGTGACGCGGGTGATCCACCCCAGCCTGCAAACCGGGGAAGCCAAGCGCCGCGCCGATGCCTATCTGAAGGGCGGCTACGGCGCGCTGCTGGGGTTCGAGCTGGCCGGCGGCGCCGAAGCCGGGGCGAAGTTCATCAACTCTCTCAAAATGTTCTACCACGTGGCGAATATCGGCGATGCACGCAGCCTGGCGATCCACCCCGCGACCACCACGCATAGCCAGCTTTCGCCCGAGGAACAGGCCGCCACCGGCGTGACGCCGGGCTATGTGCGGCTGTCGATCGGTATCGAGCATATCGACGATATCATCGCCGATCTCGATCAGGCGATCGCAGCGGCGGAGTAAAGCGGCGCGGCGCGGCACGAAAGGCTTCCTGCCGCGCCACGGGCGTGCCACGCTGTTGCTTCGTCAGACCGCTTGCGCAGGGACCGCGCCATGAACGCCGACCGCAGGACCGCCCCTTTCGATGCCCGGCTTGAACTCGGTGAAGGGGCAGCCGGCGCCTACCCAACCGTGCGGTTGCGCCGCAACCGGCGGGATGCCTGGACACGCACGCTGGTCGCCGAAAATGTCCTGACGGTGGGCGACCTGATCTGGCCGATCTTTGTCATCGAGGGCACGAACGAGACCCGCCCGGTTGCGACCATGCCGGGGCAGGTGCGCGTCACCATCGACCGCGTGGCGAAACATGTGGAGGAGGCGGTTGCGCTGGGCGTGCCGGCGATCGCGATCTTCCCGGTGACGCCGTCCGACGCGAAGGATGCCGAAGGGCAGGAAGCGCTCAATCCCAACAACCTGATCTGCCGGGCGGCGCGGGAGTTGAAGCGCCAGTTTCCGGAGATCGGGCTGATCGGCGACGTCGCGCTCGACCCCTATACCGACCACGGCCATGACGGCGTGCTGCGGGAGACGCCGACTGGCGATTATGTGCATAACGACGACAGCGTCGCCATCCTGGTCCGCCAAGCGCTGAATCAGGCCGAGGCGGGGATCGACTGCATCGCGCCGTCAGACATGATGGACGGGCGGATCGGCGCCATCCGTCGGGCGCTGGATGATGGTGGCTTCATCGACACGCGGATCATGTCCTACGCGGCGAAATACGCCTCCGCCTTCTATGGTCCGTTCCGCGACGCGCTGGGCAGCGGCAAGGCGCTGCGCGGCGACAAGAAGACCTATCAGATGGACCCGGCCAATTCCGACGAGGCGCTGCGCGAGGTGGCGCTCGATCTCGCCGAAGGGGCGGATATGGTCATGGTCAAGCCGGGCATGCCCTATCTCGATATCATCCGCCGGGTGAAGGACCGCTTCGGCGTGCCGACCTTCGCCTATCAGGTCAGCGGCGAATACGCGATGATCATGGCCGCCGTGCAGAACGGCTGGATCGAGCACGAGCGGGCAATGCTGGAGAGCCTGCTTGGCTTCAAGCGGGCTGGCGCCAATGGCGTGCTCAGCTATTTCGCGGTCGATGCAGCGCGGCGGCTGAAGGCGGGCTGAACCCGCCCGCCCGCCTGCTTATTCAGCCGCCGGCTTCGCCCGCAGCGCATCGAAATCCGGCATGTTCGAGCCGGAGGCCGAGAGCAGCGGCGACTTGGTGACCTTCAGCGCCTCGGCCGCCAGTTCGTGCTGGGTGATCTTCGCCATAACGGCCTGCTTCGCGCGCTCGAAATATTCTCGGTTCGTGGCGACAAACTCCCGCGATTCGCGCAGCTTGCGCAGGTGCCCGTTGATCTCGGGCACCACGTAGCGCGCCACCATGTCCCAGGAGCGGAGGGTGTTCTCAGGGTTCGCCCAATCATGGACGAATCCCACCAGCGTGCCAAAGCCGCCCGAGAGGTTGAGCACCTGCTTGATCTTGGCCACCAGGTCATCGGGTGTGCCGATGGTGGCGACCGCGCCTGGCCCGAAGGCGGTCTTCTCAACCGCCTCGTCGGGGTCAGTAAAGGGCTTGAGGCCAGGCCGCTGCAGCGTACCGACCAGGTCTGCGGTGTGGTGGCGCAGCAGCCCGTCGCGGGCCTCTGCTCG
>CAITYE010000518.1 GCA_903896535.1 uncultured Paracraurococcus sp. | reverse complement strand
GTCGCATGGCCGCTGACGAAGCAGAGGCACCCTTCGCTGCCGTGATGCGCCGCCAGCGCCGCGTCCAGCGCCGCATGCACCGGCCGCTCGCCAGAGGCGAGGCGGGAGGCGGAGGCAGAGATGCCGTAGCGGTCGATCGCCGCCTTGGCCGCCGTTTGCACCCGCGGATCGCCGTTCAGGCCGAGATAATTGTAGGAGGAGAAATTCAGGAAATCCCGCCCCGCGATCGTGCTGTGCGCGCCGGCCACGCCTTCATGCGGGCGGAAGAACGGGTTTTCGAGGCCGAGCGCCTGGCCGGCATCGCGGACCAGCTCGATGTCGCGGAGCCCGGGTAGCGTGCTGAGGTCGCGGCCCGGGCTGACCGGCCCGGTCGCGGCTTCAGTGTCTTCCCGCCGCCGCGAGAGGCGCAGCAGAAGTGACGCGCGGGCCGTTGCGGAAAGACCAAACCCCGTGCTCACGCTGCCTCCTCGACCGCAGTGGCCGGCCCTTCCGGCTCATGCGCCGCGGCGAGCGCCAGCGCATCAGCCGGGATCGCTGCGGCCTCGCCCGTCATGTGCAGTTGCTGCGCAAGCTTCTGCGCCAGCACGTCGATGGTCAGCGTCTCGGAGACCGAGGTCAGCGGCACCGGCATACCGAGCCGCTGTTCCAGCCCGACCCGCAATTCCACGCCGCCCAGGCTATCGAGGCCGAGACCGGCCAGCGGTGCATCGAGTGGCACCGCGCCGCCCGGCAGCCGCAGGATGCGGCCGAGCTCGCTGGCCAGGGTCTCCTTCAGCAAGGCCAGGGCCTCGGCCGGGGGAAGGGCGATCAGCCGCGCCCGCAGGTCCCCTTCCTCGATGCCGCCCGCTTCCCGCACCGCGGCGAAGGCCGGCTCTGCCAGAACCGCGAGGGCGGCCCGCGCCTCGCCCCAGGCGACGCGGGCGAGGCCGGCATTGGCGAGCCCGCTGTCGATCAGCGCCGGCAGCGCCGCCAGCGCTTGCTCGGCCGGCATTGGTGTGGCGCCGAGGCGCCGGCGCAGCACCTCGGCGGTTTGGGTTGCCGCTGCCAGCATGCCGGCATCGGCGATCGGGCCCCAGGCGATGCAGGTTGCCGGCTTGCCCTCAGCCCGCCTTCGCCGCGCCAGCGCATCGAGCGCGGCATTCGCCGCGACATACGCGGCCTGGCCGGGATTGCCGACCGTGACCGTCGCTGAGCCGAACAGCAGGAACAGCGCGAGCGGGTCCTCAGCGGTAAGGCGATCGAGGTTTTCGGCCACGCGCAGCTTGGCGGCGAGCACCGCGGCGATGCGCGCCGGCTCCAGCGTCGCGGCCGCGCCATCGGCGGCGACGGCGGCGGCCTGCACCACGCCGCGTATCGGCGGCAGGCTGGCGCGGAGGGTCTGCAGCGCTTCGGCCAAGGCCTGCGGATCGGCGGCGTCACAGGCGATGACCGTGGCGGTCGCACCGCGCGCCGCGAGATCGCGGACCGCCGCGTCGGCGCCCGGCGTCGCCATGCCGCGGCGCGAGAGCAGCACCAGGCGCTGCGCACCGCGCTCGGCCAGCCAGCGGGCGGTGGCGAGGCCGAAGCCCTGGACACCGCCGACCACCAGCACCGTCCCGCGTCCCGCCCGGGACAGCGCCGGTGCTGGCGCCTGGCCCTCCCGCAGCAGGGGCGGGCGCAGCACCAGTTTGCCGATATGCCCGGAGGCTTGCAGCGTGCGGAACGCGGCCTCGGCGCTGGTGGCGGCATATTCGGCGGTTGGCAGCGGGCGGAAGATGCCGGCGGCGAGCCGGTTGGCGATGCCGGCCAACAGCCGCGCCGCCGCCGCCGGCTTGGCGCGCGGCAGTTCATCGACATCGACGGCGAAGAAGGTGGCGTTCCGCCGCAAGGGGCGCAGCGCGACGCGACGGTTCTCGACGAAGTCCCGCTTGCCGAGTTCGAGGAAGCGGCCGAACGGGCGGAGCAGGTCGAGCGATCGCTCCATCGCTTCGCCAGCCAGCGAGTTCAGAACGACATCGACCGCCCCCGGCTCTCCGGGCCGGCCCCAGGCGGCCATAAGATGGTCGGGGAAGCCAGGATCGCGGCTGTCGAGCACGATCTCGGCGCCGGCGGCGCGGAGGAAGGCGCGTTTCGCTGGCGTGCCGGCCGTGGCAGCGACCCGGGCCCCACGGGCGAGCGCCACTTGCAAGGCCGCCAGCCCGACCGCGCCGGCGCCGCCATGCACGAGCACACGCTCTCCGGCTTCCAGCCGCGCCAGCTCCTCCAGCGCATGGACGGCGGTCAGGAAGGCGACCGGGACGGATGCGGCGGCGAGCGGATCGAGCCCGTCCGGCCGCAGTGCCAAGGCCTCCGCCCGCGTCACCGCGTGCGTCGCCAGCGCGCGCGGTGCCACGCCGAAGACCCGATCGCCCGGTCGCAGCGCGACCCCAGCGCCGATCGCCTCAACAATGCCGGCGCATTCCATGCCGAGGCCCGGCCCGGCGAAGCCGGCTTGCAGCACCTCTTCGGGCAGCAGGCCCTGCGCCCACATCACATCGCGGAAGTTGAGGCCAGCCGCTTCGATCCGCAGCAATACCTCACCGGGGCCAGGGGTGGGCAGGGTGATCGGCGCCCAATGCAGCGTATCGAGTTGGCCAGGTCGGCGGATGGCCAGGCCAAGCCGGCCAGGCGGCAGGGGCGGTGCCGGCAAGCCGGGCCGCAGCCGTGGCACCAGCGAGGCCTCCGCGGTCAGGGTGATTTCCGCCTCCGGGCTTGCCTCGGCCAGCAGGGAGAGCGCGAGGCGGCGGGCCGCGGCATCGGGCGTGAGGCTGGGGCAGAGATCGATGCGGCGGGGCTTCAGCGCCGGATGTTCGTTCGCCAGCACCCGGCCGAGGGCGAAGCAGGCCGCCCCGGCCGGGTCCTGGAGCCGGCTTTCGGGCGGTTGCTGGCCACCCTGGGTGACCAGGCGGAAGCCGGCAGCGCTGCCCTCGGCCGCGGCGGCGAGGGTGGCCAGGGCGGCGAGTGTCGCGGCCAGCGCATCTGGCGTACTGCCCCCCGCCGCCAGGGCGACGACGAGTTGCCCCTCCAGCAGCCGTGGTGCAAGGCGCGATGCCTCCGTCAGCAGGTCGGCGGGCGTCACGGTCGCGCCGCGGGCTTGCAGGGCGGTGGCGAGGGCAGCGCGCAAGGGCGCCATGCCGGGATCCGCCAACAGCAAAACCCGGCGCAGCTTGGGGGCCGGCAAGACGGCTGCGGTGGCCGGCGCGCGGCCGGCGATCAACAATGCGGGCCAGGGCGCGGCGCGGAGCGGCAGCGCGGTCGCCTCGCTCCAATCGGCGGCGGCAAGCGCGGCCTGCCAGCCTTCCGCTCCGGCGAGCGGCGAGGCGCCGCCGGGGCCGCTCCACCAGCCGGGGTCTTGGCCGCAGCAGAAGTCCCAGAGCTGCCCGGGCGCCGGTTCGGCGAGCAGCAGGGCCGCACCCGGTGCGCTGGCCGGGAGCAGCGCCGCCGGCAGCGCCGTGCCGGCCCGCAGCCGGGCCGTGGCGCCGAGGCCGATGATGAGATCGGCGGTGGCGGGCACCGGCTCGGTGTCGAGCGGGTCCCACAGGATGCTTTCGAATACGACGCCGGGCATGGCCGGGGGCGGGGCCGGCAGCGGCCTGCCGGGCAGGGCGGCGGCGCGATACAGAACGTGCCGGCCCGGCCCGGCGAGGGCGGCGACCAGACGCGCGGTCAGCGGGCCGGGTCCGGCGCCGACCTCCAGCACCCGCAGCGGCCGGCCGGCCGGCCAGGCCGCGGCGATCCGGCTGGCTGCGCTGGCCAATACCTCCGCCAGCCGGCCATGGCCCGCGCCTTGGGCGGGCGGACCGTCGGGAACTACCGCCTCCGCCAGGCTGCCAGCCAGCGCTGCGGGCAGGCGTTCCTCGGCAAGGGCGAGCCAGGCGAGCTCCTGCGCCAAGGCCGGCTGCTCCAGCAGCACCTGGCGCCAGATCTCGACCGGTGGCGGCAGGTCGGGCGCGGGCACCGTGCGCAGCCCGCCGGGGCCGGCTTCCGCCAAGCCGCCATTGGCCAGTTCCGCGAGCAGCGCCCGGGCGTACGGGCCGGCCGCTTCCTGGCCGGCCAGCGCCTGGTGCGCGGCGGCGGCACAGACCCCTTCCAACAGCAGCGCGACATCGCCGAGATCGAGCGCCGCATCCTGCTTGGCGGCAGCGGCCAGCGCTGGGCCGAGCGCCGGGTGCGCCGCGCCGTCGCCGCCCGGCAGCGGCTCGGCGGGGATGAGATCGATCCGGAAGGCGGCTTCCGCCGGATCATGGCTGCCAGGCAAGCGAATGCGCTGGAAACCGCAACCCTGGGCGAAGCCGATGGGGGCGCCGTCGGCATCGCGCAGCACCAGATCAGCGGCGGCGCTGCGCTCGCCCCGCGCGGTCACCCGCAGCGTTGCCTGGACGAGCGGTCCCGCCTGATGCCGCAGGACCAGGCGCGCCACCCGCACTGGCACTAGCCCTTGGCCCGGCTCCAGCGCCGGTTCCGTGAGCAGGCCGATCAGGCCCTGCAGGGCACCGTCGAAGCGGCTGGGATGCAGCAGGAAATCGGCATCGGGTGGCGCCGTTTCCGGACCGGTGAGCGTGACCAGCGCGCGGCCGGTGGTTTGATCGATGGCGGCGTCGGTGACCGCCGCGAAGGCGGGGCCGTATTGGAGACCGGCGCGGGCAGCGAGATGGCGGATGGCCTCACCGGTCATGCGCCCGACGGTGAGCGGTGGCTCATCCGGCACCGGCGGAAATGCCGCCAGCGGGCCGACCCGACCGGTCGCGTGCAGTGTCCATGGTTCGTCGGACAGGCGCGGCCGGCTGCGCAGGGTAAAGCCGCCATCGGCATCCAGCGCGCAGGCAATCTCGCGCGGCCGGTCGGTCGCCAGCGGCAGCAGGGCCAGCAGCGCCATCTCGCGCAACTCGAGCGCCGCGGCATCCGGATGCCGCGCGGCGCCGGCGGCCAGCGCCATTTCCAGCATGGCCGCGGCCGGCAGCACTGGCTGGCCACCGAGCGCATGATCGGCAAGCCAGGGGTTTTGTTGCACGTCCAGGTGCTGGGTCCAACGGCCTGGCTCAAGGTCCTGGCGGGTGCCGAGGAGGCGATGCTCGACCCGCCGATTGGCGATGGGCGTCGCCTCCACGGTCTGGGCGAACCAATGCCGGGTGCGGATGAAGGGGACGGTCGGCAGGCCGCCGCGCCGCGCCACGCCGGCGAAGCCCGGCCCCTCACGCGGATCGGCACCAAGCGTCCAGGCGCGGTCGGCGAGCGCGGGGAAGGGATCGCCTGGCGGATCGCGCCGGCTTAGGCTCGGCAGGATCGCTGCCTCGGCCGCCGCGGCGCGAAGGCCAGCGCGGAGATAGGATTGCAGCACCGGGTGCGGACCGATTTCGATCAACAGGCGAGGTTGCCGTTTCGCGGCGGCGTTGAGACCTGCGGCGAAGCGCACCGGCTCTCGCAGGTTGCGCCACCAATAGGCCGGGCCGGCGGTGGCTGGATCGAGCACTTCGCCGGTCACCGTCGAGAACATCGGCACCCGCGAAGCCGTGGGTGCGAGGCCGGCGAGATCGGCGAGCAGCCCGTCCTGCAAGGGGTCCATGGCCGCCGAGTGGAAGGCGTAATCGAGGTCGAGGGGCACGAAGCTCCAGCGTCGCTCGGCCGCGATCGTCGCCAGCCGTTCGAGCGCGGGCGCCGGACCGGCGATGGTCAAGGCGTCCGGCGCGTTGATCGCGGCGATCTCCAGGCCCGGGCCGGCCTCGGCCAAGGCCTCCATCGCCTCGGCCTCACCGCAGCCCAGGGCTGCCATGCGGCCGGTGCCCCGGGTTTCCGCCTGTCGCCGGCTGCGCGCGACGATCAACCGGGCCGCCTCCGGCACCGGCAGCAGTCCGGCGGCGAGCGCGGCCGCGATTTCACCGACTGAGTGGCCGATGGTGAAGGCGGGACGGATGCCCTCCGCAGCGAGTGCGCCGACGATGGCGTGCTGCACGGCAAAGAGTAACGGCTGGGCCTGTTCGGTGGCGGCCAGCTGTTCGGCGCTGACACCGGCGCTGAGCAGGGCTGCCGGCGACCAGCCGAGCAGCGGGGTGAGCGCCGCATCGGCCTCGGCGAGCGCGGCAGCGAAGGCGGGGTTCGCCTGGGCGAGGGGCTGCGCCATGCCCGGCCAGGGGGCGCCATTGCCGGCGAAGACGAAGCCCACCCCTTCGCCAGGCGGGATCGCGGCGGTGGGCGCGGCGGCGGCCTCGGGCAGTGCGGCGGCGAGGGCCGGGCCATCGGCGGCGCGCAGCGCGAGCCGAAAGGGCAGGGGCTGGCGATGGCGGGCGGCGCC